>JAYEKR010000001.1:0-6491 GCA_034661115.1 Thermodesulfobacteriota bacterium
ACCAGAAATCCTGATCGGCCAGCTGAATTTTGCCCGGCGTATCTATCCCTATGCCCTGTCCAATCACATGGCCCAGGCCAGGCTGTATATCGTATTAAACGAGCCCGCAAAGGCAAAGGGACTTTTGGCTGAAATCATCAAGACAGACCCCAATGCCGACCCCTGGCTTGCTTTTAGCAATCATCTTACCATCGTTGAAGCAAAAGAAACCCTTGACGACCTCAGGGCAGAGGCAGGGAAATAGAAATGCTGCTGGGTTATGACATCGGCAGTTCTTCCGTCAAGGCCTGTCTCCTGGATCCACAAACAGGTCGTGTAGTTGCCGAGGCCTTTGCCCCGGACGCTGAACAAGAGATAAGGGCCCGCCGGCCAGCATGGGCCGAACAGGACCCCGAAGACTGGTGGATCAATCTCAAAAAGGCTACCTGCCGCCTCAAAAGCAAGGCGGGTAAATTCATGGACAGCGTCAAGGCCATCGGCCTGTCTTACCAGATGCACGGCCTGGTTCTTGTGGGCCACGATCACAGACCTCTGCGCCCGGCCATAATCTGGTGTGACAGCCGCGCAGTGGAAATCGGCAGCCGGGCCTTTTCAGAGATCGGCCCCCATTGCTGCCTGGACCGGCTGCTCAACTCGCCGGGCAATTTCACGGCATCCAAACTAAAATGGGTCATGGACAATGAGCCGGACATCTATAACCAGACGTATAAGGCCATGTTGCCCGGAGATTATATTGCCCTCAGAATGACCGGAGAGGACCATACCACACCTTCGGGCCTCTCGGAATGGATCCTCTGGGATTATCAGGAGCAGAGGCCCTCCCGTCTCCTTCTCGATCACTACGGCATCAAGGAAGACCTTATCCCAAAGGCTGTAGAGCCCTTTTCCTTTCAGGGGCGCATCACAGAGGCCGCGGCCGGGGAACTTGGTCTCCCTTCCGGAATCAGCCTGACCTATAGGGCCGGCGATCAGCCCAACAACGCCTTTTCACTGGGGGTCCTTCAGCCGGGGGAGTGTGCCGCCACGGCCGGGACATCGGGTGTCATATACGGGATAGAAGATACCCCTGACTGCGATCCAAAATCGCGAGTCAATGTTTTTTTGCATGTAAACCACCAGGCAGATGCCCCGCGGTACGGGGTTCTTTTGTGCATCAACGGCTGCGGCATAGCAAATCACTGGCTCAAGAATCACCTTTCAGGCGAGAGTCTTTCATATGACAAGCTCAATGCCCTGGCCGCACAGGTCCCGCCCGGGGCTGACGGCCTTAGCATCCTGCCCTTTGGCAATGGCGCCGAAAGGATCCTTGACAATACTGAAGGCGCTGCCATCCATGGGTTGAACTTCAACATCCATTCAACCGCCCACCTGGCACGCGCCGTTCAGGAAGGCATTGTTTTTTCCATGAGATACGGGGTTGAGATCCTGAAAAAAATCGGCATCGATCCGGTCGTCATTAAGGCAGGCGATGCCAATCTTTTCAAAAGCCCGCTTTTCAGGGAGACCTTTGCCGCATGCACCGGATGTCCCCTGGAGATCCTGTCTACTGACGGCGCCCAGGGGGCAGCACGAGGGGCAGGCATTGCTTCAGGGGCCTACAAAGGGTTTGCTGATGCCTTTGGCTCTCTCAAGGCCCCGATCACATGCGTCCCTGACGCAATACTGGCCGAACAGCTCCGGCCTGCTTATGCAGGGTGGGTTGATATACTTGAAAACAAAAAAGGAGGAATATATGAGTCTACATAGCATCTGTCACTGGACATTCAATCCCGGAAAGGGCGGCTTTACGCCGGGCAATATGAGGCCGGCCTGGGACGCAGAAAACATGCGCACCGTGGATCTTATCCGAACCATCAGAGAAAAAATCGCACCTCGTCTGCCAAAGGATTGCGAACTGGGCCTGGAAATGCATTATGCCTTTGAGGCCAACGAAGATAATGCCGCAGAAATCGCCGCGGCCCTCAAGGCGAATAATATTCACCTGGCCATGATCTCCCCCGGACAGCACGCATATTATGCCTATGGAGGGATGTGCTCTATGGACAAATCCGAGAGGGCAGGTGCGCTGGATTTTTGTCTCAGGGCCCTGGATCTCACCTATGGAGATCTCAGATCGGCCTGGCATCCCCAGGCCGAATATGCCCCGACCTTTGTTATCTGGAACGGTGCCTTTGGCTACGATCTGGCCAGCACGGGTATTCAGGCCATGTATCAAAACATGAAAGAGAGCCTTGCTGCTGTCTGCAGGCATGAAAAAGATCTTGGAGAGATGATCTATATCGGTCTGGAGCCCAAGCCAAACGAGGGGCATCCGGCCATGCTGCTGCCGACAGTGGCAAGCGCGCTGCTGGTCTGGCATAAAATAGCGGCTGAATTCGGCATTGATCTGTCAAAAAAAGGCATAAACAAGGAGTTTGGCCACTCCGAGATGCTCGGGCTGGACATTGTGCACGATACAGTGGAAGAGCTCGATAACACGGCCATGGTGCACATGCATGTCAACTCACAGGGCTGTAGCGACGGCATTCGCATCGGCGGACCGGGCAAATTTGATATTGATTACGGCACTGGTATCACTGCCGGCAATATCACCATGGCTGCCCTGATCAAAGACAGTGGATATAAACGCTGGCATGGTCACGATATGCAGGCCAGGGCCTACGATAACGAGGAGCAGGCCCTGGACCGGATTGTCCGCAGCATCCTGAACTGGGAAGCCTGCGAAAGGGCCGCGACAAGGCTGAACCGCAAAGAACTTGAAGAGCACCTCGCGAAAAGGGACACGGCAAAGGCGGAAGATATGCTGCGTGCAGCCGTTATGGATGCCTGCAAAGAATTTGACCTGATGTATACGTAAGGGGGCCATATGAATAGCACAGAATTAGTAACCAGCCCCTGCTCATGCCCCTCATGGCCGGGATTCCATTTTTTGGAAGGCATCATGGGCATGGGAAATACGTCTCCCAGGCCGGCCTTATAAACAGGCACCCTGTCAGGGCCTTCAAAATTTATCGCCGCCTTAACCCGTTGTATGGAATTCATGGTAGTACCTCCTTGATCCCTGAACCTTTTTCAAAAAAGAGCAATGCCTTTTTCTATTAGTTTACTGTATAAACTTATTATCGTCAGGGATCAACCCCTAAATTTTAAGGGCATCGCCTTTTTTGAACGGTCCTGCCCCAAAAATTTTCAGGAGTCCTTGAGGTTCCATGCCACTTGAAAGCCCTCGTGTATGGCGTCACCGATCCGGCCCGGGGTTCTGGCATCACCCACCGGAATCACGTGCGCGAATTCCTTCTCCAGCTCAGCAATGATCCCATTGTTGCTCCTGACCCCTACGGCCAGCACCACAGCGTCGGCCTTGTGATTCGATCGGCCGCCCTGCCGGATATCCTCCAGGACGATATGCTCCCCGGTGATTTCGACCAGTTTCTGGCTGGTCATATAGGTAGGGTTGTATTTTTTCAGCCGCATCAAGACATCGTCGATGTGCTGCTGGTTGCCGTTGGGACCTATTGTATCGAGCATCTCGACGACCATCACCTCATTGCCTTTGGCTGCGAGTTTTTTTGCGGTCTCCAGCCCGGTCAGGCCCGATCCGATTACGGCCACGCGTTTGTTTTCAAGCTGCACGCTGTTGTCAAGGATCTCGGTATTTGTGCAGACATGTGCCTGGTCCACGCCCTTGATCGGCGGGACAATGGCCTTGCCGCCCGTGGCCACGATGATAGCCCTGGGATCGAGTTCCTTGAGCGCTGCGATATTTGCTTCACACCCCAGCCGGATCTTTGCCCCGTATTTTTCGGCATTGGTTTGCAAGTCCTCACAACACCAGGCGATCTTTTCCTTGTCCGGGGTATTGCTGGCCAGGTGCACCTGGCCGCCGACCTCCGGGTTTTTTTCGAAGACCACGCAGTCGAGTCCGCACCTTCCCAGGGTCTCGGCCGCGCTCAGACCGGCAGGGCCGGCCCCAATGATGGCGACAGGCCGATTATCACGGTTGTCAATGGACGGGAGAGGGGTTTGTTCGTGGCCCAGGCGAGGGTTGATCGAACACTCGAGGATCTGGCCCTTGGCGGCGTTTTCATTGAGTGATTCGAAACAGCGGCAACACATAATGCAGCGTTTGATCTCGTGTTCACGGCCTTCGCGGACCTTGTTTACCCATTCGGGGTCGGCCAGAAAGGGCCGTCCCAGGGCGACGAAATCCTGGGTCCCTTCGGCCAGTTGCTGCTCAGCCTGGGCTGCGCTGCGGATGAGGTTGGCGGCGATCACCGGGATATCCACCTCCTGCCTGACGGCCGCGGCCAGGTTCTTGCGCCAGCCCGGCTCAAAGGATGTTGGTTCACACCAGGAGTTCAGGGTTTCGTAGGTGCCTGAGGATATATCCAGGGCATGGATGCCGGTCTTTTCCAGTGCCCGGGCAATGCGCACCCCTTCCTCAAGCTCGATGCCCAAGTCGCGTTCACCAAGGTAGCGATAGTATTCATCAACGCTCAGCCGTACCATCAGCGGAAAATCAGGACCGCATGTAGCACGGATGCTGTCAATAATCTCGGTGATAAAGCGCAGGCGGTTTTCAAGGCTGCCGCCATATGCGTCATTGCGTTTATTGGTGTGTGTGCTCAAAAATTGTTGCATGAGGTATCCGTGGGCGGCGTGCAGCATGACCCCGTCGAGCCCGGCCAGTTGGGCCCGTTTGGCCGCGCGGACAAACGCTTTGATCAGCCCCTTGATCTCCCATCCGGTAAGCCTGCGGGGCCTGGCATTGACAAAGTTGCATCTCACTGCCGAGGGCGCTACTACTGCAGGTCCGCCGTATTTATGCGACAAGTCCATCCCGAGGGGTCCCAGCTTTTCAAAATAGTTTGCAAAGCCGGGCCAGGCCATGGCGATGCGCTGCACCACAGGCCAGCCGTACATCATCAGGGCATGGTTCTGGCGGCCGGGATGATGAAGCTCGGCCACGAATTTGGTGCCGTGGCGTTGAATCCTCCGGGCAGCCGTGGCAAAGGAATCAATTTGAATGTCGCGTGACAGGGCTATCTGGCGCGGAACCGCTGCGCCGGTCAGGTCGTTTACCCGGCAGATTCCGCTGACGATCATGGCCACGCCGTTTTTGGCCCGTTCTTCATAATAGTCCATGATCTGGTCGGACAGCGTGCCGTCGAAATTGGCCATGCCCACCTCCATCGAGGGCATGACTATGCGGTTTTTCAAGGTGAGTCGTCCGATTGTGCCTTCAGAAAAGAGCAGGGGGTACTGGTTTTTATTGTTCATCGTAATTTTCTCCTTCCGGTTTTTCCCGGTGCTATCGAAGGTCGGCCTGCGTACAGGGCTTTCCATCGCGTGTTGATGCAAAGTCTCATCGGCCACTCTCGGCGAGAGAACATCAATATCATTATAGGGTAGGATATTTTTAGTGATAAGTAAAATGAATAATTATTGACATTATCATGCATTGCTTACATATACATTATATGTATCTGGAGATAAAACATCTTAACCTGGTTAAAAACATAGCGAAAACCGGAAACCTGACCCAGGCGGCCCATATGCTCCGGCTTTCCCAGTCGGCCATCAGCCGACAACTTCTCGATATTGAGGCCAAGCTTGGCACAGACCTTTTTTTCCGTACCAAGAAAAAAATGATCCTGACATCGGCAGGCCAGGAACTGCTGAAGACGGCCGAGGGTGTAATCTCAGACCTTGAGCATACTGAAAAACAAATCATGGGCGATGTGCATGGCAATGAACGGTTGAGAATCGGCATGAGTTGCATGCTGTGCTATACCCTTTTGCCCGAGGTGATCAGGCAATACCACGCCCTCTATCCACGGATCGATCTTGATATCGGCAGTAGCGAGCACTATCTTTCAGACCTGAGATCCGGGCGTTACGATCTCGTCATCACCTCGATCTGCAAGAAACACGACGGCCTGCGTTACGACCCCATCTTCAGCGAAGAGATCCTGATGATCTCTGCACCGGATCACCCGCTGGCACGCAAGGGCATTTTCACCAGGCAGGATATCGGGAACGACAAGGTCATTTCTATTTTCCATGAAGATCGGGAAGAACTCGGCATGGTTTTGCAGATGTTCAAGATAGAAAATTGGCCGTCCATCATGGTTGTTGAGCATTTTGAAACCATTATCGAACTGGTCAAGGCCGATATCGGCATCAGCTTCATGCCACGCTGGATAGTCCAGGATCTGCTGGATAAGGGGCTTATCGGCGGGGCCGGCATGTCACCGGACCCCATCCATCTCGACTGGCAGGTCCTCAGCTGCCAGCGCAAAAACACCCCGAAACATTTTGATGATTTTATCCGTCTTTTGAAACAGTTTTGCCCGGGGGGACAGGAGTCTGTGGACCTGCGCTTTTGCGCAGGAACCCCGTGAAGATCAATTATTATTCTCCATACTTTGAGTTACAAGCGCACATAGAAATCAAGCACAAGGTTTTATCCGGGATTGCCGGATCACAAA
>JAYEKR010000001.1:6501-7205 GCA_034661115.1 Thermodesulfobacteriota bacterium
CGGTTTACAGGCGCCTGTTTTGTGATTTGCCCGCAGATATACAAAGGCATCGCGTATCTCATCAAAAATATTGGTTTTCCTTGACGCCGCCTTTGTTTTGCCTTATTATATTTTTCCTACAGCAGGAAATACCTGCTGTATTTGATTATGAAATCAGGCGGATAATCCCAGATGTCCTTTCACCCGTAATGGATGGAGTCTGCCCGGAATAAGGTTGAGGGTGCTTATCTGATCAGCGGGCTATGTCCCGGGAGACCCCAGTAAAATGGCTAAGAAAGATCACAGCCAGCCGCATTTTTCGCGGATGCCGCATGTGATAAATCTTTGTTTACGATTTCCCCTTGTTATTGGATTATGTGGAGCATTACGTGAAATGCAATATATATTGAAAAAAAGGAAAGGTCCGTATAGTAATTGTAAGATGGTCTTAATTAAAAAAGGAGAAACAAACTACAAACAAAATGAAAGAAAACCAGCAAAATCAAATTGGACAGGAAATTAAGTATCAGCTAGCGGGTTGGATACTTTTTATAATATGTGCCATTTTCTTTATCGCAGCAGGCTTAAAAAATCATGATATTTTGACAGTCATAGGTGGTGTCACCTTCTTCATTGCCTGTATAATTTTTCTTATACCGCTGGTTAAGCCAAATAAAAAAAGTGGAGGATGATAAAAAATCATATAACCAAGCTAATTCAGTCGA
>JAYEKR010000002.1:0-7089 GCA_034661115.1 Thermodesulfobacteriota bacterium
CATCCCCACAGACCATATCGTATGGCTGAGATCCTTTAACCTGGCCGCAGGCATTCTCATGCTTTCAGGGGTTTATATCTTCAATCTGCGGATTTGGGGAAAAAAGACAGCCATATATGCATCCCTGCTTTTTGGAACATCCCTGGGGTTTATCTCTGTATTCGGCACTGTGAATACAATCGCCCTTCCCTCTGCATTGATTGTGCTTGCAGTTATGGGTTTTATTTATGCCTATTTGAACGATTCCGGCTATTTTCTTGCCTACCTGCTTGCCGCAATGGCCATGGTTACCGGAGGTTGGGTGATGGCCGGGTTTTTCCTGTTTTGTATTATAGGCATCGTCCTCATGGACCTTTCTCCCCAGAGATTTTTAGGGATATGTCCAATCCAGGGCCTTTGCATCTTCGGGTTTTTCATGATGCTGTTTTATCTGGTATTGCGTATTGCGGGCGGGCCTGCCTATGTCCCGGACGTGCTTTCCGCTGGCAAGGATCAGGGGCTTTTCAAGGGAATCTGGCTTGTCATAAAATATAATCTCCCGTGGATTCCCCTTTTGATACCTGCCTGGTTATTTTCGACTGGCGAGAAAGACAAAGGGGCATGGCAGAAGATGCTCCCTGTAAAGATCGCCCTTGTCATTGCCATTCTTGTCCTGTGTTTTTCCGCGCATATCCCTGAAGGTTATGCCCTGTTGTCTGTACCCTTCGGGGCCACCCTTGGCGGTTACTGGATCGCAGAGGGCATGAGATCCAGAAGGCCTTTTCTTCTGCATGCGTGCATGCTGGTCCCCGGGGCAATTGCTATTGCCTGCGGATTGGTCCTTGCCGGGGTAGATCCCCTTGTTTCAAAGGCCTTGATGCCTTTGAACCTTTGTGTTGTGGCCGGGTTTCTTGTCCTGTCTTTGGTCTTTATATATGTGGCAAAGAGACAGAGATATACACAGATGCTTATCCTGGGTATGGTCTCTGTATTTGCCGTTTCATGGACATATACGCAGATATACCTTCCAGAGAGGCTCAAACAAGATGATGCCTTTGCAACGCAGGCCAGTGCCTATTCACCCCTTCTGGTGTTTAATGATGATCTTTATATGAGGGGGTACACAGGTATCAAGGGCAATGACCCTGTCATAACCGGAAGGAACATGGTGCCTGTATGCAAAAAGGCTTATCTTGCAGCCTCAACCAGTGATCCAGAGGGGCTTGCAAAGCGGCTGGGTCAGCAGATGGAGATAACACCCCTCAAGGTTGCCCGGGATAAGGTGCTCTTCCTTATATTGCCCAGGGAGCACCAGTAAAGGGATACTGTAAACACTCAAAAATCCTTCTTGTTCTCTAACCATGAACCCTTGAACCGTGGAGTTACCGGATAGTTTTTAGGTCAGGTTTTTTTATTGATCTCTTTTTTCATCCTGTTGAGTTTTTTGATCTCTTCTTCGGTGAGGGTTTTTTTCCCTTTTAACGCCTCATCTATATGCCAGATGCTGGCCTTGGATTTGTGTGCCTGATAAAAATATTCGGCAAAACACAGGTGGGAATGGGCTGTCTTGGATGTCTCTTTGTACAGGACACCAAGGCGATAGGCCGTTTTTGGGCTGTATTCCTTGAATGGCAGAAGGACGCGGATGGCCTCATCTGGCATGCCCCTGGATTCCAGGATTTCAGAAAGGGCCTGGGCCGTGAATTCTGAGCGGCTGTTTGCCTTCAGGAGGGGGTATGCCTCGTCTGTCTTTCCCTGTTTATACAGGGCATAGCCAAGGTATGCGCGGGCAGTGGGGTTGTCCAGCCCTCTCAGGAGGGTTATGGCACGGCTGTAACGGGAGGTCTTTGCCAGGAGCAATCCTTTTGCAAGCCTCTGGTATGTTTGGGGCATCTTTTGGCAGCGGGCCATTACCCGATTTTCATCCAGCATGAGCCCGACCGTGACCGCATAAAGATTCCAGTATCGTTTTTCCGGCGATGCCCTGTCTTGTTGTCTTTGAACCGATGCAATGCGTTGCTTGAGATAGGGGTGGGACATGAAATATTCAGGGATATCAGGCGCGCCGGAAAGGGTCCTGAGTCGTATGAGAAAACGTGTCATGGCTGCGGGGTCATATCCAGAGGCAGACAATATATTCCGGCTGAACTCATCCGCCTGGTATTCATGTTTCCTTGAGTAGGCAAGCTGGATATTCTGGCTGCCGCCAATGGAGGACATGATGAGGGCACCGCCTGCCTGGGGGTTCTGGGTCGAAAGGATGGTTCCGAGGATCACCCCTGCAACGGCCCCTGCGCTGATCACTTTATTTGTATCCATGCGTTTTGGTATGTGCCTGAGCTGGCAATGACCCATTTCATGGCCCAGGACAGAGGCGATTTCGTCCATGTCCCGGGCAGCGAGCAGGGTGCCCAGGTTTATGAAGATATGCCCGGCAGGGATGGCAAAGGCGTTGATGCTGTAATCCCTCACAAGGTGGATCTTGAAGAGGTACATGGGGGATTCAATCTGTGCGGACAGGTTGTCCAGTGTTGACTGGAGCGTCCAGGTTATATCCGGATTGTGGATAAGGAGGTTGTTCTGCTCCAGCATGGAGATATATTTGTCTGAAAGATCTTGTTCCTGTTTATAGGTCATTGCATTCAGCTGTGCAGGCAAAAAAAAGATCAGGATGATCCATGCGCAGATTTTTTTCATGGAGTCTAGTGTACATGCATCGGGAAAGGGTTTCAACGGGAGTCTTGCCGGTTTTTATATAGGGAAACAGGTTCAGCGTAGGTTCACCGTTCAACCCTTAAGACAAAGACCCTTCGAATAAAAAGGCAAAAGATGGTTCACTTGCCTTTGTTCTTGCATGTGTATTTTGTGGATAAAAAAGGCGATTATTTGTAACCGTTTGCTGAATGTCGCAAAAGGGACACATTCCAGTTTGTGTTTTTGATTTTAACTGCTATAATACATCGTGTGAGAACGTCTAAAGAAACCGGTATCTTTGATGATTTGCCCGAGAGATATGACCAGTGGTTTCTTACCCCGATGGGTAAACAGATACAACGATACGAGGCCGAGCTTATCAGGGAACTCTCAGGGCCGACACAGGGCCGGTCTATCCTGGATGCAGGTTGCGGCACCGGGGTTTTTACCCGGGGTTTTCTTGATGATGCTTCTTTTGTCACGGGCATGGATATCTCCGGGCCCATGCTCATGCACGCCCTTCAAAAGCCCGGGATGAAGAGATTGCATCCGGTCCGGGGAGATATGCTCAGTCTGCCCTTTCGGTCTGCCTCCTTTGACATGGTTGTATCCATAACCGCGATCGAATTTATCCAGGATGCGGCCCTGGTCATGGATGAATTTTTTCGCGTGACAAGGCAGGGGGGGCGTATTGTAGTGGCAACGCTGAATCGGAAGAGCCCCTGGGCAGCCGACAGGCAGGACAGAAAAGGGACAGTGTTTGAACATGCCGTATTCCGCGGGCCCGAAGAGCTCATCGCATTGAGGCCGGATCCTGTATCTATTCGTACCGTGGTTCATTTTATGAATGACGAAGACCCCGCAGGGATACCGGAGATTGAACAAGCCGGCAGCGGTAGCGATACCGGGGCTTTTATCGCAGGTCTGTGGAAAAAATAATGCTAACCGTTCACGGTTTGAATCTTGAATCTCGAAATTAGAAAATCGGGAGAGCCGATAAACCTGGCCCTTATGTGAATGCGTTCACCAACAGTACAAAGACATGAAAGCCAAATGTGATGAACTCGCAAAAAATTGACACTTCGGTGAAAATCGGGGTCCATGTAAGCTGTAACTATTTGATATAACAGTGTTCCGGCTTTCGCTGGGATCACGAAAAATGCTGTCTTCTGCTTTTTAATCGTAATGTTTCGTGAACGGTTACTAGAATGTAATCCTGCCAACAAAAACGTGAGGCCTTTAACCCTGTTCCTGATCCAAATCCTTGTATATATATGATATTGCCGGTTGGCGCGTTCATTGCCTTCTTGTCTGTAACGGATATTACAGGAGGCAATGCATGAGATACTTCAAATATATGGTTCTGGCTGTTTTGTTCCTCTTTCTTTTGTCCCCTGACCTGATCGCGGCGGCTGTCATTGTTTCCTGGGATGCAAATACAGAAGAGGATTTGGCTGGATACAGGGTTTATTGCGGCAATGAGTCTGGAGAGTACACCTCCAATATAAATGTGGGCATGGTCACGGATCATGAGATCTCCGGTCTTGGCAGTGGCGAGAGGTATTATTTTGCTGTAACCGCATATGACACCTCGGCGAATGAATCCGGTTATTCCGAAGAGATAAGTGTGTATATCCCTGTCCCGGATACCACCCCGCCCTCTGGTTCCATAACCATTAATCAGGGAGATGATACCTCATCATCCAGGATCGTATCGCTCGGCCTGACTGCCAGCGATACCCAGGGAAGTGTCACCAGCATGAAGATAAGCAATGACAATCAGTCGTGGTCTGATGGGGCGTTTGCCTCGAATCAGTCATGGGTATTGTCTGAGAACGATGGTACAAAAACCGTATATGTCCGTTTTTGTGATTCTGCCGGGAACTGGATGTCTTCTTCGGTCAGCGACACGATTACCCTTGTTCTGGACAATGATAGCGACGGTATGCCGGATGCATGGGAGGTAGAACACGGGCTTGACCCGGCCGTGGATGATGCATCCCTTGACAGCGACAATGACGGCATATCCAATCTTGAGGAATATATAAGCCAGTCTGATCCCTGTGATGCATCGGACAATGCCCCTGTTGCACGTGCGGTTGCAAGCGCAGGAGAGGAGAGCGAGCCCTTTTCACCTACACGTATTGATCTGGATGCCGGCGCGTCCTCTGATCCCAATGGCGATGCCCTCAGCTTTTCATGGTCCTTTATCTCCGGCCCGGTGGACGATATTGTTATTGAAAACGCGTCCAGTGCCATGGCCGCATTTATGGCCGGCCCGGCCGGGACCTATCGTTTCATGGTGGTCTGCTCCGACTCCAGGGCCTCTTCTACTGACCAGGTGGATGTCCGGATAAAGAACGTAGCGCCTTCGGTAGACGCGGGTGGCGACGTGATAATGGATGCCGGGGGACAAACCACTTTGCATGCAGCGGGCCATGATTCGAACGGGGATGCACTTTCCTATCAGTGGACCCAGACCCAGGGCCCGGAAATGACGCTGTCTGACATGGATCAGGCAGATGTACAAATGGTCTTTGAGTCTCCGGGGCAGTATATCTTTTCTGTGAGATGCTCTGACGGGGTGATCACGGGCGAGCCGGATGAGATGAATGTGACCATCAATGCCTTGAACCGTGCGCCGAGTGCAGTGGCTGGGGCAGATATGGATGTTGAGGTCAATGACCACGTCTGTCTTGACGCAAGCAAATCATCGGATCCTGACGGGGACGCACTTTCCTATGAGTGGACCCAGGTTTCAGGCGAAGAGGTGGAGCTTTATGACAGCACCACAGCCAGCCCCTGGTTTGATGCAGAGCTTCCCGGTAATCTGGGGTTTGAGCTCAAGGTCTGTGATGCAGAGGTATGCTCTGTGCCTGATATGGTTGAGATAAGGGTGCTTGACGCAAATACAGCGCCAGTGGCCGATGCAGGAGAGGACATTGAGGTTAAAACAGGCGAGAGGGTTCAGCTCGATGCCTCATTGAGCTATGACCCGGACGCAGATCCCCTTGGCTATACATGGGAACAGATATCGGGCGCCATTGTAGAGATCTCTGATGGTTCCGGTGTCCTTGCCTCCTTTATCCCTGCATCGAGCGGAGTCTATTCCTTTCAGGTACGTGTATATGACAGCCAGTCGTTTTCCACAGATACGGTCGAGGTGGTGGTGAGCAGCGTCAATGGCATACCAGTGGCCGATGCAGGGGAGGACAGGGTTGTATCCATAGGCGACAATGTTCAGCTCGATGCCTCACAGAGCTATGACCCGGACGCAGATCCCCTTTCTTTTAGCTGGTCTCAGGTCGAGGGGCCGGGTGTATCGCTTGATTCCCCTGACAGTGTCTCGCCTGTGTTTACCCCATCAGAGGCCGGGGTCTATACCTTTGAACTGAGGGTATGGGATGACGAGGATACCAGCAAGGCGGACACCGTGGTCGTGAATGTCCAGCAGGAGCCGGTGGTCATCGTGCCGCAGACCCCTTCCAGCGGGGAATATATACGGAACAATCCTTTGTTCAGCTGGGCAGCAGAGAATATAAATACCTTCTCCCTGTATGTCTCCTTAAACAAAAGCAGTTTTTACAATGTTTATTCGGGCAGCTCCAGTCAGTTCCGTCTCCATCCTGTACTGTGGTACTGGTTCATCCCCTCTGGAACGACCTTTTCATGGTATGTGAGTGGAGAGACGCAGGACGAAAAGATCACGAGCAGGGTGTTCCATTTTACAAAGAGGTAAGAATAAAGGTCTTGGTTTTGGCAAAAAGAAGGGGGCGGGATTCAATCCGCCCCCTTTAATGTATTGGGTTGCTGGATCCAGTATTCATGCCTGGTATTTATGGGTCTGGCTCGCTTTTTGTTCCAGGTGCAGCAGGAATCGTTTTTTTTCCACCCCTCCATTGTAGCCCCCGATGGATCCGGCCGCTATAATTCGGTGACAGGGGACAAGGATTGCAAGGTTGTTGGATCTCAATGCCCCTCCTATAGCCCTTGCCAAATGCCTGTTTCCAAGGTCCCGGGCACATTTACCATAGGTCATTGTATGCCCAAAAGGGACCTTGATCGTCTCGTTAAATACCCGGTGCCGGAATCCATGCGGATCTTCTGGAGCAGGATGTCTGGCCCATACAAAACGACCCTCATAAAAATCCAGCCCCCCTGGAAAAACCCCTTGTTTGCCTGTGAGATAAGCGATCAATGGGGCGATGATCCAGTCAATTACTCCGGACAAGGGGTTGTCTTTGAGGGGTTTCCATGAGACAGTCCTGATTCTCAGGGCATCCCCGGATATAAAAAGCGGGCCCACAGGCGTATCAATGCTATCAATCAACCAACATTCTTGTGCGCCCGGACCGCATCCTGATCCATTTGTGAAACAAGCCGTTCAAGAAGAAGCCTTGTTTTGCGCTGTTCATC
>JAYEKR010000003.1:0-3677 GCA_034661115.1 Thermodesulfobacteriota bacterium
TCTTTGGAATACTCGACTCCTAATGAGACATATAACTCAGTATTTTCCCAAATCCCGGAGGCGGCATAAGAATGGATATCCACCTTAACTTTTTGAAATTGTGCGTTGACAAAAGGGCTCAGTTTAGTCGGCGGATTTCTTGAAAAACCAAAGGCCCTCACAGCCCTTAATAATATCTTGGCACCTGTCTTGAAATAAACACCCAGAGCATGATGCCCTTGTCCTGCAAGCAGAACAACCGGCTAGGTTGCAGGCATGCGCATGGAGGTGGCACGTGGGTGAGACGATTGTCCTGGCAGCAATGAATGAGCATTCAATTTTTTCTTGCAATGAACGTGATTATGTGAAAATAATAACAGGTATATAGATTTCTTAATCTAGGGGGGAAAGTTATATGGATATTACCAGGAGAGGTTTTTTAAAACTCACAGGCGGGAGCCTTGCTGTTGCGGGTATCTCGACCGGTGTGGGTGTCAGGCCGGTCTTTGCGCAACCACGCAAGATTCGTTATGCAAAGGAGGTCCCCACGATTTGTCCCTATTGCGCGGTGGGCTGCGGCATCATCGCCCATGTACGTAATGGGAAGGTCATTAACACCGAGGGAGATCCGAATCATCCCATCAACAAAGGCGCCCTTTGTTCAAAAGGTTCTGCTCTTTATCAGGTGGCCAACAATGACAACCGTATGAAAAAGGTTCTCTACCGTGCCCCGGGCGCAGACCAGTGGAAAGAGGTCGGCTGGGAATGGGCCATGGACCGAATCGCAAAGAATGTGAAGAAGACAAGAGATAAAGGGTTTGTCCATACCGATTCAAAGGGAAGGGTCGTAAACAGGGTGGAAAATATCGCCTCTTTGGGGGGTGCATCCCTGGATAACGAGGAGGTATATTCTCTCGTAAAATTCAAACGTGCGCTCGGCCTTGTGTACCTGGAACACCAGGCCCGTATTTGACACAGCTCCACTGTCGCCGGTCTGGCGAATTCATTTGGTCGTGGGGCAATGACAAATCATTGGATTGATATAGAGCATGCCGATGTTGTCATGATTATTGGATCCAATGCGGCTGAGAACCATCCCATATCTTTTAAGTGGGTCAACAATGCCCGCGATAAAAGGGGTGCAAAGCTTATCCATGTGGATCCCCGGTTTACACGTACCTCTGCGGTCTCTGATATGTATGCAAGGCTGCGTTCGGGCACGGATATCGCCTTTATGGGTGGTATCATTAACTATGCCCTTGAGAACAACAGGATACAGTGGGAATATGTAAAGGGCTATACAAATGCAGCCTTTTTGGTGGATCCCGGATTCAAGGGCCCTGCGGATCTCGACGGTGTGTTCTCCGGGCTTGAGGGTAAGGAATACAGCAAGAAATACAATACATCCACCTGGCAGTATCAGATGGATGCAGATGGCGTCCCCCTGAGGGATACCTCCCTGCAGGATCCCAACTGCGTGTTCCAGCATATGAAAAGGCATTATGCCCGCTATACCATGGACAAGGTCTGCGGCATCACAGGGGCTGATCCAGATATCTATAAGCAGGTATGCGACACCTTTACCGCTACTGCTGCCCCTGAAAAATCCGCCACCATCATGTATGCCATGGGCGGTACACAGCATACCTATGGGTCACAGAATGTTAGAATCTACGCTGTACTGCAGCTGCTTCTGGGTAATATCGGCGTGGCGGGAGGCGGCATAAACGCCCTTCGGGGTGAGAGCAATGTGCAGGGTTCTACCGACCATGCAGCCCTTTTTCATATCCTGCCGGGTTATCTCAAGACCCCGAAGGCCCCATTACAGGCCTATGATAAATATCTTGAGGCCAGCACGCCTGTAACACATGATAAGGAGAGCGCAAACTGGTGGGGTAATTATCCAAAGTATGCGGCCTCTCTTTTAAAGGCATTTTGGAGGGATGTGGACCTGAACGAGGCATATAATTATCTGGGCAAGATCGATGAGAACACAAACTATTCGGTTATCTCCATATTCGACCAGATGGCCAAAGGCACGATCGAAGGCCTTTTCTGCTGGGGACAGAATCCTGCGGTCTCCACACCCAATTCAAGGCTTGCAAGGCAGGCCCTGGCCAAGCTCGACTGGATGGTGGCCATTGATCTTTGGGAGACAGAGACCGCCTCTTTCTGGCAGAAGGAGGCAGGGGTAAATCCTGCGGATATTGCAACCGAGGTCTTCCTGCTGCCCGCAGCAGCGTCCATGGAAAAGGAAGGCTCCATATCAAATTCCGGCAGGTGGGCGCAGTGGAGATACAAGGCCGTGAACCCTCCGGGCGATGCACGTGACGATATGGCCATCATTACAGACCTTGTGCATAATCTGAAGGACCTCTATAAAAAACAGGGAGGTGCCTTCCCTGATCCCATTGTCAATCTTTCGTGGGACTATGCAGCTCAGGGCATGGACGGTCGAGCCCATCACCCCGATGTGCACGCAGTGGCAAAGGAGATCAACGGGTTTTTCCTAAAGGACACAATCGTAAAGGGAAATACATTCAAGGCCGGACAAATGGTGCCGAGTTTTGCCTATCTTAAGGCAGACGGTTCCACCTGCAGCGGCAACTGGCTCTATTGCAACTCCATATCGGACAAGGAAAACAAGATGATGAGAAGGGGGCTTTCCGATCCTTCAGGCCAGGGATTTTATCATGACTGGTCCTGGTGCTGGCCGGTAAACCGGCGTATCATCTACAACCGTGCCAGTGTGGACAAAAAAGGCAATCCATGGGCCAAGGACAAACCGGTTATCTGGTGGGACAGCCTTGCACGAAAATGGCGAGGAGATGTTCCTGACGGAGGATGGGCACCGGATGCAAGGCATCCATTCATCATGCTGCCCCATGGGTTTGCAAGGTTGTTTGCCCCGGGCATGAAGGATGGTCCGTTTCCTGAGCATTATGAGCCCCTTGAGAGTCCGGTCAAAAACACCATGTCATCCACACAGGTCTCACCTGTGGTTTTCCGATGGGATCAGGTCTTGAAGGATTCCAAGTGTGCTGATCTCAATAAAGGATGCAAATTGTGCACCTATGGATCTGCAGGGGCAAAGGCATTTCCTGTTATCTGTACAACCTACCGTGTCACCGAACATTGGCAGGGCGGGCAGATGACGCGATGGTTGCCGTGGCTGGACGAGCTTGTTCCTAAGATGTTCGCGGAGATGAGCGAAGAATTTGCAAAGGAAAAGGGAATCAAGACCGGTGACAAGGTAAGAATTTCTGCGATCCGTAACGTGGAGGGCATAGAGGTCTACGCCTATGTCACAAAACGTTTCAAACCCTTTGTTATTAATGGAGAAACCCATCACCAGATTGGTCTCTTATGGCATTTTGGATACAAGGGCCTGGTTACCGGAGCGATCGCCAATGATCTTACCCCGATGATCGGTGATGCCAATACCATGATTCCGGAATACAAGGCATTTCTTGTAGATGTAAACAAGGTGAGGGGGTAGAGACTATGTCTGAATATATAAAACTCGTTGATATGAGCAAGTGTACCGGATGCAGGGCATGTCAGGTGGCATGCAAACAGTGGCACGGCCTTCCAGCGGAAAAGACCGGTTTCAGCCCGACCCTGCAGAATCCGCAGGACTTTTCCTTTGTTACCTGGAACGTCGTGCGTTTCGATGAAAGGGAAAAGGACGGTAAGAT
>JAYEKR010000003.1:3687-7029 GCA_034661115.1 Thermodesulfobacteriota bacterium
TCATGCGCCATGATGCATGCATGCACTGCGAGGATCCGGCCTGTGTCAAGGTATGCCCGACCGGTTCGATGATCAAGACAGAAGAGGGTGCGGTGGTGCATAATGAGAAGACATGTATAGGGTGTAAGGCCTGTATCTCGGCCTGTCCCTTTGATGTGCCCAGGTATTCCAAGGTTAAGGACAAGATAGCCAAGTGCGATCTCTGTTATGACCGCATAACCGACGGGGAAAAACCCGCCTGCGTTACTGCATGCAATACCGGGTGCCTGGATTTCGGCCCAAAGGACATGATGCTGGCAAAGGCCGCTAGCCGGGCAAAACAGATCAATGGAACCATATATCCCAATAATCCAAGCTACCAGACCAGTGTCCTGTATGTGTTGCCTGCAGATGTAACCTCTGCAGAGCTTTCCCACACAAACCCCAACCCGAAGATGCCGACCACGGTTTTGTGGTGGAAAAACCTGTTCAGGCCCTTTACCCTTATAGGTATGGGCGGGGTTGCCGGTGCGGCAATGCTGCATTATCTTACAAAGGGCGGACACCAGGTTGACCAGGAAGATAAGGGAGGACAGGCAGATGACGAATAAAGATATGGTACGAGTCTCGACAATAGATGAACGCATTGCCCATTGGGTATTGGCAGTAAGCTGCCTCTTTGCGCTCTTTACAGGGCTGGGTTTTATGTTCCATCACTGGAACATAATCCCCGAGATCCTTGGCGGATATTATGCCATGAAGTGGCTGCATATCTTTTCCGGTACGGTGTTCGGGATGTCTCTTGTCTATGTAACCATCATGTGGTGGAATGAATGCACCTTTGACAAGACAGACGGGCAATGGATCATGCAGGCCGGCGGTTATCTGTGGGAGGCAAAAAATCTTCCACCCTGCGGCATGTATAATGCGGGCCAGAAACTTTATTTCTGGTTTATTGTGGTATTTGGCGCCATTATTGTCCTTTCCGGTCTGGTAATGTGGAACAGCCTGGCCTTTCCCGTGGTGTTGACACGCTGGGCCTTTATGCTCCATGCAATGGGCGTATTTGTGGTGGCATCCTTTTTTATAGTGCATCTCTATCTGGGGACCATAGGTAACCCGGGGACCGTACAGATTATGTTCAGCGGACTGGCCACAAGGGCCTATGCAGAGGAACACAAGGGCCGATGGCTGGCCGAAAGACAGGGTCAAAAACCAGCAGAGGAATAGTTGTTAAAGGACGGGATTTGTCATCCATGTAATGACGGGTCCCGTCCTTATTATTTTGTAAACGTTTAGGAATCCAGAAGAACGGAGACCGGAGACGGGCGGGGAACGGGAATAACTGTGGTGGTGTTCCTGCCTTTTTCATATAAACCCATACAAATAAATTCCAGACACGAAGATTTTTTGCTTTGTCTGAAAAGATATCTCCGGCTCCTTTTCATTTATAAACATTCGTGGTATTCGTTGGCAAGATCATGTCGTCCATTAATATTTCAGAGATATTCTACTCACTGCAGGGAGAGGGCCCCTGGTTGGGCCTGCCTGCGGTGTTTATACGTCTTGGCGGATGCATTGAACCCTATTGTCCGTGGTGTGACACCGCGTGGGCCCTGCACGGGTTTTCTCCCATGGAGGTCGGCTGTATTTGTTCCCAGGTAGAGGAATATGTCTGTAAAAGGGTGGTTATCACTGGTGGCGAGCCCTTTATACAGTGGGAGACAGGGCTCGATGACCTGCACTCAAGACTTAAGGGATATAATATACAGTATGAAACCAGTGGGAAGGTCCTGATACCACGCATGGACGATGCCATGGTTGTGTGTTCACCGAAGTTCATTCAAGGCCAGTGGATCTTTGATCTAAGGAATATGGATGAAAACATGCAGCGGGTGGATATCTTTAAGTTTCTGGCGGGCACAGTAGAGGACCTTGATCGTATCCAGGGGTTTATCCATCTGCACCATATACCAGGCGAGAAGATCTCCATCATGCCCATGGGTTCCACCAAAGATGAACAGCTGATGCGCATGGAAATGGTCTTTGATTTCTGCCGTGACAATAGATATGCCATGAGCCCCAGGCTCCACACGCTTATCTTTGACAATAAAAGGGGGGTATAATGAAAGATGCGGTTATGCTTCTTTCGGGCGGCATGGATTCCGGGGTATTGCTTGCCCTTTGTGCCAGGAGATATGAGCAGGTGCATGCACTGTGCTTCGATTATGGATCCAGGCACGCGAAAAAAGAGATCGAAAAGGCACGGGCACTTGCCATAGAATATAAGGCTGTGTTCAAAAAGATCGATCTGCCCTTTATCACGGATTTTTTCACCTCTTCTCTGCTCGAGACAGGAGACGAGATCCCGGATGGCCCATACGGAACACAGAACATGGAATCCACGGTCGTGCCATTCAGGAATGCGATCATGCTCTCCATTGCAGTGGGTTATGCAGAGGAACATGCCATTGGCAGGGTTTTGATTGCCTCCCATGCAGGGGATCATGCGATCTACCCGGACTGTACACCAGAGTTCACCCATGCCATGTCTGAGGCCGCGACATCAGGCACATCCGCAGGGGTGAGGATCGAGGCGCCCTTTGAATCCATGACCAAGGCCCGGATCGCAGAGCAGGGCAGAAAGATGGGGTTTGATTTTACAAAGACATGGTCCTGTTACAAGGGCCTTGATATACATTGCGGGATCTGCGCTACCTGCCTGGAGAGGAAACATGCCCTTGGGTATGACAAAGGAGATGATCCCACGAGGTATCAGGGATGAGCCAGAATCCTCTGGGCAAAATGGTCCTGCCCCCTAAAGGATATGACCCGGGTGTCTTGTTTGCCATTCAAAGACCGGCTGCGCCGTGCCATGTGTATGGATATGAGAGATGGCGGTGTTATGAGTTTTCCTGGCTCAATCCCAGGGGGCTCCCCAGGGTCGGTGTCCTGGAGTTTATATGCCCTGTGCCGAGTCTTAATATCGTGGAATCCAAGTCTCTCAAGCTTTATTTGGTCGGCATTGCCAATACCAGATTTGACTCGCAGTCTCAGGTAAAAGAAACGATACGCAGGGATCTCATGGATATCATGCGTCCGGAATGGTTTGTCCTTGATATCCTTTGTTCTTCAGATTTGGGAGTGAATCATGCCTTTGGACAATGTATAGATGATGCAGACATACAGTGTCCCAGGTACACCCGGGATCCATCATTGCTCAAGACCCAGCTCAAGACCCACAGGAAAGAGACACGGGAGATCCTTTATTCCGATCTATTGAAGACCCTCTGCCCGATCACAGGCCAGCCTGACTGGGCCACCCTTGTCATTGACTATTGCGGGGAACAGATAGATCATGAT
>JAYEKR010000004.1:0-6900 GCA_034661115.1 Thermodesulfobacteriota bacterium
CGTTCACGGAACGTGCTTTCCGCGTCACCCCCGCGAAGGCGGGGGTCCAGAAACGTGAATTATCTGGAACACTGGATTCCCGCCTTCGCGGGAATGACTGTGGTGGTGTTCCTGTTATTCAAGCCGTGAACGGCCACCTAAGGGGAATAGGCCTTTTGCAGCAAACTGCGGGGAATTAAACCCTAAGAGAGATTAACAAACCTGACCAGACTGTTGCCGTACAAGAGATGTGTAAAGCCCGATGACATCAGGCCTGGAGATATCCGGGAAAACGCCATCAGGTATAAAGATCGATATTCTCACCCAGGCCTTCGAGAAGCTCAACGAGCTGAGCGCCCGTATCCCTGGCCGCATCAAGGACTAAACCGGCCTGCGCCATATCCAGTTTGCTGGCCGTATCCATGTATTCAGTTGCAATCTTTATCAAGGCAAGTGCGTTATTTGTTCCCTGTATCGGTTCCATAACACACCTATCGGAAGCTCGGACAAAAGACATAAGGGGAATTGGGGATGGGTCCCTGATTCCCCTTATGTCCGGATCAGAAGGGAAAAGGTGATTAATTTTTGATGCTTGCCATACCAATGGCCTTGGGATAATTTGACAGGCCTGTATATTCAAGGTCATCGGTAAAAAGCCAGCCCAGCAGTGGATTCTTATGCAAAACACTGATCTCCTTGTTCCAGAAATGAGAAAAGAGGATTGTATCCCTGGCCGGATTGATGGCAAGGTCGTTCACATAAGAATCGAGCACCTTTCCTCCCGCCCAGATCTGTCCTGAACCAAATATGGTCTGGAACACGGCAAGAGTGTTCTTTATGTCCACAATATCCGAATCTATGGCCGCAATGGGTGAAATCGTCATGTAGCAGGTGCCTGCATCTATATCCGAGGCAGAGACACCGTAAAGACCGGTAGCGCCAATGATGTCTGCAATTGTGTCATATCCGAGCTGCTCGGCGATCCATGGTATGATACGCTCGATAAACTCCGGGATATTGAAGGCAAAGGGATCAACATCTATGGCAAGGAGCCTCTTCATGCTCAGGCATACGCTTCCTCCACCCAAATTGACCTGGGTTAAACCCAGATCAGCATGCATACCGGCTGAGTTTATGTACACAATATCCTGGTCTGTAAAATGGACACGGGTCTTGCCGGCCAGGGTAAAGATATTGCCGATATCGTCTTCATATTTCACCTCAAGCCCTGCCGGATAAAGGTTCTCCATGGTCTTGTCGGGATTGATGCCAAAGGCGTACACCCTGGAACTCACCGCCAGGAGAAGTTTAGAGTCCGGGGAGATCTCCAGGTTGTAGATATCACTCAGGAGCGGATTGACTGGGTCAAACACAGTGAAATAATCCGCTATGGACGGCGCAGCGATCTCGAACTCTGATCCTGTCTCGCTCCAAATTGTACCGTCAAAGGTATAGGCCTCGACCACAGGGGCAAAAAAACCCTTGATTACATAGATGGCGTCATTGGCACTGTCAAAGGCCAGACTCTGGCCGGGCTTCAGATCAAACAGACCATCCTTGATGGAAAAGGTCTGGAACTCAGAAAAATCAGAGGTATTGTAGACAGAGATGCGATGCTCGCCAGGAATCCAGTTATAGTATCCCACGGCAAGCCTTGAGCCATCCTCGCTGATATCCATGTCCCATATAAAACTACCTGGAGAGATGCTTGCTTTCAACTCGCGCGATGCAATGTCCACTACCGTGACCATATCTGCATTGTTGCTGGCTATGTATGCAAATTTGCTGTCCGGTGCAATTAAAACACGGGCCGGAGCCCCCACACACCCCAGGTCTGTCTCTACAGCAGGGTCATCCGTGTCGATCAGAGCGACCTGCTGGCTGCCCCCGGCAAGATCTGCAGTGGCAACAACGGCCGTATTGGTATAGGGATTACAGCCGGCCAGGAAAAAAACCAGTACCATGGAAAAACCCAAAGAAAAATTTTTCATCGTTCCTCCTCGAACAAAGAATATGTGCCTCATAATTGTTCAGATTGCAGGCTATCAAGCCCCCGGCATTTGCGCCTTGATGCAATCAGGTCACCGGTGTTCCTGCATAAATCACATGGATTCTCTTATAGCCCACACACCTTAAGCACTACCATATATTTTGTAATATGCAAAAAACATGCCCTGGTGTGCATATATGATTTACCCCAACATGTTGAATTTCCAGGATGTTCTCCTGCCGATTCACAGCATGTATACGTCGGTGGCAAAAAAGGAAAATATTTGCTCACAAAAGAGAAAAAATCTTCCCCGGGTGTAATTATCCACAAAACAATTGCATTGGAATAAAGCCGCCTGAGCTGCGCTCACGGACGAAGACCGGCAAACCGGTTGACTTATATTTCCTTCCATGAGAAATGCCATCGGGATGAGACATCCTGAAAATATACATCCGGGCCATGCATTCCTTGTTATCCTTGCATGTATAATGTTTCTGCTTTTATGCAATATAGATACGCAAACCAGCAGGGTCCTGGATTCAATCTTTGAGTTCGGCCATTTTCCTCTTTTCGGTGTTATCTCTGTGGCACTGCTCTTTATTTTCAACCATGGCACATGGCCGGCAAAGAAAATCCGGCCCTATGTATACGCCCTTGGGTGTACAATTCTGATTGGTCTGGCCACTGAAATCATACAGATCTTTCTTCCGGAAAGGTTCTTTGAGCTCCATGACCTTTTCAATGACACCCTGGGCGCAGTCGTGTTCCTGGGGTTTGTATCGCACCTGCCTTCACGGGCCGGGACATGGATGAAACGCTGCTGCATTGTGGTGATCTGCGTCTCCATGACACCTATCTATATCTCTGTTGCAGATGCTGTATTGATAAAAAGGGCGTTCCCCGGTATTTGCTCCTTTGAAACCCTGACGGAAACATCAAGATGGCAGGGAAACCATGCAGCCATATCGCGATCGCGTGAACACGCCACACAGGGGGAACACTCCATGAAGGTATGCCTCTTCAATGAGGGCATGTATCCGGGCGTCTCATTGAAATATCTTTTCCATGACTGGTCAGGCTTTACCCGCCTTTCAATGGCAATATACCTGGACGAAGACACCCCCCTGTATATCACAATACGAATCCACGACCTTGATCATAACAATGAATACAATGACCGTTTCAATCGCTCATTTACACTGGAACCCGGCATAAACCACCTGATTATCCCGCTTGAAGAGATCAGGCATGCCCCCCATGGACGCGCAATGGATATGCACAGAATCGAGAATATCTGCATCTTCAGCTACGGCCTGGAAAAAAACAAAGACCTGTTCATAGATAACCTGAGGCTCTTGTAGATTGCCGGTTGTAGATTGACGATTGATAAACCTTGCGCCACCTGAATGTGCGTTCCTGTTCAAATATCAGGAGCTGATCCATTCGTTGATCTTTCTCTTCCTGTTTCGCAAATACTCAGGTTAACAGTTCAAGGTTAGAAAACGATGAGGATCGAACCATTGAAGGTATAGTATACCGAGGGACGCTGTTGACAATGTCCCCCGGTTATCAGATCCTGTCTTCTTCAATAACGATCTTGTGTTTCGCCCTGATCTGTTCCTTGAAGCTATCAAAGACACTGTCTTTCTTTCTTTCAAGCAGTTCAACCCTGAGCTCAGATCTCGCCTTATCATCCAGGCCGGCCAGGTCGGCTGTCTTCTTCTCTTTGAGCCACACCACACAGGGTTTGTTACGGACCATGTAGACCTTTGGCGTCTGGAGTCCATCCAGGTCATCCCTGAGGCCCTGCACACTGCCAAGTCCCGGGATGGCCCATGCCGTGCTGGTGAATTCGCCTGTATTTCCAGATGAAAGCTTATGCAATTTTTCCATGGGCCAGGATGCCATATCCTCTGCATGCGAAAAGGCAAGCTCTCTGGCCTTATTATCCTTGAACCCATCCATGACCCGGTCTTTAACCTTTGCGAACTCCGGGATATATGAAGGGTCTCTCTCCATGACCTTGTAGAGGATAAAACCCTTTCCTATATCCATCACATCTCCGAGTTCCCCACTGGGATACGCAAAGACCGCCTTGGATACCTTGGCACCCATGGGCAGATCGATCTTCTCGCCACTGAAAAAGGGTCCTGTGGTTTTGTTGTCAAGCCCTCTGGCCTCGGCATAGGCGGAAAGGTCCATGTCAACACTTTCATATAAATCAATGAATGCGCTTTGAGCCTGATCATAGGCCAGTTCCTTTGCCTCTTCTTCTTTGAGCTTATTTATGACGGAAGAAGAAACCTTGTCAAAGGGTTCAATCTCAGAGTCAAACTTTTCCTCCAGCCTTACGATATGAAAGCCAAAACGGGTTTTAAAGGGCCCACTGACCTGACCGGGTTCCATGGCAAAAATCCGGTCTCCCAGTCCATCAACCAAAATGTCTTTGTCAACAATCCCCAGGTCCCCTCCCCTTTGCGCACTTCCCGGATCCTCAGAAAACCGTTCCACCAGCACCTCAAAGGCCTCTCCGGATTCTATACGGTCATATATATCCTGTGCCAGCTTCTTTTTTTCATCCATGGCGTCACTGTCCGCATTCGGGTCCACGCGCAAAAGGATATGGCTGGCGTGTATCTTTGCAGGGGTCGTATATTGTTTCTTGTGTGCATCATAATAATAAAGCGCCTGCTCCTGGTCCACCTCAACATCCTTTATGTAATCAGACACATCAAAAACAACGTATTCAATCGTGGACTCAGGCGCAACCTTGTATTCGGGTTTATGGCTCTCATAGAATGCATAAAGCTGTTCTTGAGAGACTTTTACCTGGTCCCTGAATTCGGCCGGGTTGACCGTGAGATACCAGAGGTCATAGGTATCTTTTCCCTGGTGATAAAAAGCATCCACCTCCGGGGCCATCACAATAAGGTTACCAGTGATTATCTGCCTGAGACGCTGGGAGACCATGGACATACGTTGCTGGTCCTCAAACTTCCTGGGCGTAATATTGTGATAGGAAAGCACACGCTGATACCTGTCCATGTCAAACTGCCCGTCGACCATAAAAGCTGGCACGTTCCGGATAATATCCTGCATGTCCTCGTCTGAAACAAAGAGCCCCAGCCTGTCTGCCTCATCCTTTATGATATACTCATTGATCATCTCATCGAGTACCCGGTGCCGAAGGTCCAGCCTCTCTATCATATCATGGTTAAATGCCTTGCCATATTTTTCCTGGTAGGCATTCATCGCATTGCTGTATGTCTTTGAATACTGCTGGTATGATATGATGTGATCATCTACCTTTGCCACCTTAGTGGCCTCCCTGGCCCAGTACGAACTCCCTCCCCAGAAAACAAATACAAGGATAATCACCCCGAATATAAATTTGGTAAGCCAGCTTTTAGAATGTTTTCTAAGATATGAAAGCATAAATTCTCCCGATTCCTTAATATTATTCCGCGTAAAGCCTGCGTAAAAACCACATGAAGATAGATGAATATATAGATGATTGCAAGGCCTTAGTAATCCGGGGACACCATACTCATTTATTGACCTGAGCGAGCAGAAACAGGTATGGTGTCCCCCTATTAATTGATTCTCTCTTAGAGGCCCTGACCGGGCCCATGGATCAACCTCAGGTGAAAGGGCTTGACGAAGAACAGCCTGAGGACGAGCCGGAAGAACCCCCGGATGAGCTGGAGGCAAACATGGACATCTTTTTTTTCACGTTTTGCCCCTTGCATTTCGGGCAGTCGGGAGGGGTATCCACGGTAATGGATACCAGCGCATCAAAGGCCTCACCACAGTCTTTACATTCATATTCATATATGGGCATGTTAAACTCCTTTTCTTTGTATTGATTGCTAGGGTCATTATAATATATCGCCAGGTATGGCATTAACATAAATCAACTACTGCAATCCACCTTCGCGTCCACCATGGTGGATATATGGGCCGGGCCTGGTTCCCTTGCTGCAGATAAAAATCCAGGCATTGCTCTGGGGTTCATGCCATTGATTTGTATTGACTTTTTCACTGCATCATTTTAGCTTGTCTGCAGGAGGGCTAAATATATGGAGACATCATACTCGTATTATCGTGTTGAAAAAGAAGATCATATCGCATGGGTATATCTCGACCGGCCGAAAAAGAGAAACGCCATGGGTCCTGCGGCATGGACAGAGATCATCCCGATCTTTGATGAAATCGACAATGACCCTGATATCCTTGTATGCATTATAGCAGGCGAAGGCAAAGACTTTTGTGCAGGCATCGATATCATGGGCATGGCGGACATGATCCCTACCATGAAAAGCTGGGACATGGGGGCAAAGGCCACTGTGGAACTATTTAAAGACATAAAACCCTTGCAGGACAGCATGTCATGCGTGGAAAAATGCAGAAAACCTGTTATATGCGCCATTCACGGCAGGTGCATCGGGGCCGGCCTGGACCTGGCAAGCGCCTGTGACATACGCCTTGCAACAAAAGACGCCACAATCTCCTTGCGCGAAACCGCTGTGGCCTTTGTATGCGATGTCGGCAGCCTGCAGCGTATGCCATATATCGTGGGACAGGGTATTACAAGGGAAATGGCCTATACAGCGGAATTCATGGATGCAGAAAGGGCCAAGGAGGTAAACCTTGTAAACAAGATCTATGAAGACCGGGACAGCCTGCTCAAGGGGGCCAGGGAGATGGCGTTCAAGATCGCGGCCAATGCTCCCCTGGCCGTACAGGCGTCAAAAGAAGTGTTGAACTATTGCAGGGGCAAGGGTGTTGCCGACGGGCTGGAATACGTAGCTGCCCGCAGTTCCATGATCCTTCCATCCGAAGACATCTCCGAGACGATCAAGGCCATGATGGGAAAAAGACAGGCGTCATTCACGGGCAATTGAACTACCCCGCAGCAAGCTACGGGGTAT
>JAYEKR010000005.1:0-6838 GCA_034661115.1 Thermodesulfobacteriota bacterium
CAGCCTTTCTATTGGCAGAGATGTTGATCTGGTCCTTGATGGTTCTCAGTCATGGGAAGCTGCCCTTGATACACCGGCCGACCTCGTCCTTGATCCTTTATTTAATATATATAACTTCCTTATATCGGCCCTTGAAGATATGAGCTCGGTTGACATGACCTCCAGTTATATCACCCTGGCGAATATACTGGAACAGGTGATTGTTCCCCAGGAAGGCGAGCCCCTGTTCAAGACAAAAGGCATCAGCTCCCTGGAAATGAACGACGACTACATGGCCTTTGATCTTGTGGTAAAGGCCAATGCACCCCAGAACCAGAAAGCAACCTATGCCACCCCTGAAAACAACAATGGAATATCAGCGCCAAGCCCTGACTATTCAGGATACAACTCATTGACCTTTATGTCGGATGATCTCATTAATCGTGCGCTGGGGTGTTATTTCACCGGCTATACCATAGACGAGACCATTGATATGAACGCCCTCATTGAAGAGTTGACCCAAAGTTCAGATATTGAGGCCTGGCCATGGCTAAAAAAACTCAGTCCTGATGGGGATGTTTATCCAGGGCTCGATCTACATATCGGTTTTCCCACCCCGCCGGTGATCCTTGTAGACGCGGCATCCGCCGGCATACTCAAGCTGCGCGACATAAAGATCACGGCAAGCATGTATGACAGTACCAATAAAAAGGATGTCTGTCTTTTCAGGCTCTCCATGGACCGTGACCTTAAAATTACATCCAGCAACGGGGTTATAGGTCTTGAACTCGACCAGTTTCCTTTCATTCATACCTTATTCAACCGTCTGGACCCACTTCTGCTTCCAAAAGAGCTCTCCCACATCGAGACCGTGCTTTCAGCTATGCTCTCTCAGACCCTTCAAAATATGGGTCTCCTTGGTCTGGAACTAAAGGAGATTGGATTCGATCAGACAGGGTATGTATCCATTCAGTCCCGGGTCAATGCCAGACCGGATCTCTCTGCAATGGCCACCCATAACTATACGGCCGCAGACCTTGCCCTATATAATCCAGACAGCAACACACCTGATCTGTGGGCCGCGTGGCTACGCAATATGACCTCAGGAGACTTCGCAGACGGGTGGCTTCCCGGCGAAGAGAACTCTATCCATGTTGATGCATCTGGTATAGTATTCGACATCCAGGATGCAAGAGACCTCTACTGGAAAGACTCCACGACCTTCCAGTTCAATGCACCCAAAGGAGAAATCATCACCGGTATATCCTTTGACCCTGCCTTTTCCAATCTGAATAAGGCGGGATTTGCTGCCCTGTGCGTCACAAGGGACAGTCTGGTCGATTCAACATCGGCAAGGGATTTTTCACCCTGTCCTGAAATCGCTGTTCCCTGGGAGATAGCCCCGACAACGGATGAGCTGGGCCGGGTCAGCATCTACACTGGCCCGTGCACAGGAATAGGGGTTAGTTTAAGGATCAAGAAAAAGCCAGGGTTCTTGTCATCGGGATCATGGAATCCGGAACAGTTGAGACTGGATATCTTTGGCATCACAGTACATACCGTGGATATGAACCTGGATCTTATGGAATAAGGGTTTTTAATGCGGGTCTCAAACAAAGACCCGCATTAAAACGGCTTGCATCTATTGAAGGTATGTTCTATGTATGAATTATGATTCCAGTCTTGAATAAAGATTCACGGGCCGCTGTAAGCGCTCCACTTCCCGGTATGGGCAGAAAAGAAAGAGAGAGACAGCAGAGAAGGAGCGCCATCCTCATAGCGGCCAGGGAGGTATTCGAGACCCAGGGCTACGCCAATGCCACCATGGCCCAGATTGCGGAAAGGGCGGAGTTCGGGGTCGGCAGCCTGTACCAGTTTTTCCCCAACAAGCAGGGGCTTTTCAAGGAGGTCCTTTTGGATGTAAACAGCCGGTTTAACCAGGGCCTCTGTGATCGTCTTGACAAATGCCTGTCATGGAAAGAGGGCCTGTCCTCCTTTATTGAATACAAGATAGACTGGATGAACGAACACCCGTCTTTTCAAAGACTGGTGATGGAATTCTTTCTTTCCCCCTTATCGGATATTTCACCTGAACTCATAGAAGGATTCAAGGCGTTTCATATGCAGAATCTTAAGATCCTGCATGATATATTTGTCCGGGCCAATACTGAAGGCCATAACTATGACCCTGATCTGATGCCTATAGTGGTAATGGGCACACTGAACGGGCTGGCGAATGACTGGCACCTGGGGCTGCTCAAAAAAAAGCCCCAGGATTATGTCACGGACATGGTCAATCTTATGCTGGGAGGTGGCTGATGTGAAAAAAAGACAGGGACGTTTTCTCGTATATTTGTTCCTTTGCTGTTCTCTTATATCCTGGACCGGGCCTGTGTGGGCCTTAACCCTCAAGGATGCGATCAGCATTGCCGTAAAGGACAATCCATCAATAAAGGCCCTTGAAGAGGATGTCGGGGTAAAGGAGCTGGACAAAAAATCGGCCTTTGCAGCCATGCTTCCCACTATAAACATCAGCTACGGCTACCTGAAAATGAACAAGGCCCAGGGATATGAGACAAATGAGTCCTATCTGCCTGTGGTTGATGAACAAAAGCCCCCTTATTATAATGGGGATCTGGACACCAACCTTTTTCTTGATTCTACTAACGCCAAGCCTGTCTACGCCTACATGCCGGCCCAAACCATGGAGTTCAGCCATAAGGACAACTATGATTTTAAGGTCGAGGTAATGCAGCCCATCTTTGCGGGCGGGGCATTGTTCAATGCCTATCGTATTGCAGACAATACCATGCAGACGGCAAACCTGGAACAACTCAAGGGCATACGGGAGATAAAGCTCAAGGTGATCCAGACCTATTATGGGGTTATCCAGGCAAACCAGGTCCATGAGGTAGCGCAGAGCAGTGTATCCTCCATAAAAGAACACCTTGGTATCGCTCAGGCACTGTTTGACCAGGGGATGATCCCGAAAAACGATCTCCTCGAGGCCCAGGTACGCTATGCCGAAGGCCTGCAAAACCGGATCAAGGCAAAAAACGCATGCAGACTGGCCGCATCCGGTCTCAATATTCTTTTGGCCCGGAATCTCGGAGCTCCAGTAGACCTGGACATCAGGATACCCATGAAACGCGTGGAAAAAACCATTGAAGAATGTACATACACGGCCATGGCAAACCGCCAGGAGCTTAAGACCCTGGCCATCCAGCTCGATTCGGCCCAAAAAGGCCTGAAGATCGCAAATGCAGCCTTTATACCGCAGGTGGGGGCCTCCTACAGCTATGAAAAAAAAGGTGAAAAGGCAAGGCTGGAAGAGGATGCCACATGGCAGGCAGGCCTGGGCATGACCTGGGAGATCTTTAAGGGCGGCTCACATTTTTATGATCGCTCCAAGACCAGGCGTGTGATACTGCAGACCGGCTATATCATCCAGGCCCAGCGGGACCAGATCGCGCTTGAGGTAAAAAACGCCTATCTCTCTGCAGATGAGGCCATGGCCAGAACAAAGGTCTCGGCAAAGTCCATTGACCAGGCAAAAGAACACCTGAGGATACAAAAAGACCGATATAATCTTCAGGTGGCAACATCATCCGAGGTCCTGGACGCAGAGGCACTTCTGACCCAGGCAGAGACAAACTATATATCGGCCAAAATCGATTACGCAAAGGCCGTTGAAGAACTCAAGGCCGCCATGGGAACACTCTAGGAGAAAGAATATGGGAAAGCATTTAAAACACATGACCGTAAAAAAATCCATCTTCATCCTGATTATCCTTGGGTCCGTGGCCTTTTTTACCTGTCAGGGGGACAAGGATGCCCAGACAAAACCGGTCGAGCCAGCCATTGAGGCACGGCCGGAAGTCATTGTCGAGGATTTGGTAAGGGGTACCATATACAAGGCCTACAATGCAATCGGAACCGTTATTCCAGAGGATTATGCCCGCATCCTCCCAAAGGTCGCAGGAAGGATTTCCGATATCATGGTGGACGAGGGCGACAAGGTCAAAAAAGGCCAGCGTCTTATGCAGATAGAGACCTTTGACTATGCACGCGCCGTTGAAAATGCCAGATCCATAAGAAGCCAGGCCAGCGCCAATCTTGAAAAGGCGCAAAGGGACTATGAACGTACCAGAAAACTGCACGAGAGCAAAGCCATCGCAGAAAACATCTTCGACAATGCAACCACGGCCTATAATGTAGCAAAGTATGTGTACAGTCAGTCCCAGACAGCATACAAAAAGGCCCTGCGTGATCTTGATGAATGCACCCTTACTGCACCCATCTCCGGCATTGTCACCAATAAATATGTCAATGAGGGGGAACTTATCGGTCCACAGACACCCTCTCCCTGCTTTGTTGTTATGCAGATGGACAGGGTAAAGATCCAGGTGGATCTTCCGGAAGAGGCCTATGGGTATCTCAAGAAAGGGAACAAGGGTTTTATCCGCGTGGATGCCATACCATCAAAGACCTTTGATGGTACTATAACAAAGATCTACCCGACCATTGATCCGGCCAGCCGGACCTTTAAGGTCACCATCCAGGTCAAAAACGAGGGGCTTAAACTCAGATCCGGGATGACAGCGCGCACAGAGATCACCCTCAAGACACGCACAGATACTGTATATGTGTCCAAGGCCGCCATTCAAACGGGCGAAACGCAATATTTTGTATTTCGGGTCAAAGCAGACACCATAGAAAAAACCTTTATAGAAACCGGCATTGAGGGCGACAAGGTCTTTGAGGTAAAGAACGGCCTCTTGGAAGGTGATCGTGTGGTCGTAAGGGGTATGACCGGGCTCAGGGACCATATGAAGGTCAGGGTCGTCTCCAGCGACCAGGCAAACAAGACGGGCGCGGACGCATCCGGGAGTAATCCAAAGGACTGAAGATATGACCATCCCTGAATTTTCTGTCAAGCGGCGTATTACCGTTACCATGTTCATCCTGATCATCACCCTTTTCGGGATGATCTCCTTCAATAGCCTCGGGCTTGACATGCTGCCTGACCTGGAGTTTCCCTTTGTATCGATTGTCACCACCTATGAAGGGGTCGGGTCCGAAGAGATCGAGACCCTTATCACCAAGCCCATTGAACAGGCGGTGAGCACGGTGGAAGGGATAAAGCAGGTCAACTCCATCTCGAGCGAAGGGACATCCGCGGTCTATCTGGAATTCAACTGGGACACTAACCTGGATTTCGCGGCCCAGGATGTGCGGGAAAAAATCAGCTGGATCACGGACTATCTCCCAGAGGATGCCGACTCGCCCATGGTTCTGAAGTTCAATGCCTCTTCTATGCCGATACTTGAATACGGACTCACGGGCATGGAAAATACCCTGGAGCTGAGGAAATACATCGACAACACCCTTGTCCCCAGGCTTGAACGACTCAATGGTGTGGCATCCGTGTATCTCTTCGGCGGCAAGGAAAAAGAGATACAGGTCCTTATCGACCCGAACAGGATCAAGGCCATGAACCTGTCGTTAGATGATATTGAAAGGGCCATTATGGCCAGCAACCTCAATCTCTCAGGCGGACATGTACAGACCCTTAACAAGGAATACCTGATACGAACCACGGGATACCTGAATAATATCGACGAGCTGGAAAAAACCATCATATCCCTCACAAAAGAAGGCAAACCCATACACCTGGGTGATGTGGCAAGGGTCGTGGACCGGTTCAAGGAGGTCCGCGGATATGAACGGACCAACAAAAACCCCTGCGTGATCATAGCCATCATGAAACAGTCCGGCGAAAATACCATGGAGGTATCAAGACGGGCCAAAAAGGAGCTGGAAAACCTGAAAAAAGGGTTTCCAGAGGATATCAAAGTGAGCCTTGTCTTTGACCAGGGAGATTTCATTGATCAGGCCATCTCCTCTACCGGGTCCAATGCGCTCATGGGCGGCATCATTGCGATTTGCGTTATCTTTATCTTCTTGAAGGCAATCCGGCCTACCCTGGCCATAGCCCTGGCCATACCCCTTTCGGTCATCACCACCTTCATCGGTATGAATCTCATGGGTTATACCTTCAACACGATGACCTTAGGAGGCATTGCCCTTGGAGTCGGACTCCTTGTGGATAATGCGGTGGTCGTAATCGAGAGCACCTTCCGCCATTTGGAAAAAGGGGAAACCAGGGAAGAGGCGGCTGTAACAGGGACTGACGAGGTCGGCCTGGCCATTACCGCCAGCACCCTGACCACCATGGCCGTATTTATCCCCATGAGCATGTCCCAGAACATTGCCGGCAAACTCGCCCGCCCCCTGGCCCTTACCGTGTGCATGTCCCTTATTGCATCCCTGTTTGTGGCAATAACCATCATACCGGCCATTGCCGCCACCCTGTTCAAGAAAGAAAAGGCCATGTACGCGCATATAGAGGGCGAAGGGTGGGTAAAGACCCTCCAGGACATCTATACCGCGGCCCTTGAGAAAACGCTTCAGCACAAGGTCCTTCTCATCGGGGGCGTCCTGGTCGCCCTTGTAGCAGCCATCCTTGTCACACCCATGCTGGGTACTGATTTCATGCCCAGACAGGATATGCCCTTTGCCCAGCTCAAGCTGAGTATGCCGGAGGGCACGGTCCTCTCAGAGACCAACCACCTCGTAAACCAGATCGAAGACCTCTTTATGGCAAGGGATGAAACCCGTACCTGCATAAGCCAGGTCGGGATTACAAGCGGGGCGAAATACGAATCCGCACAAGGAGGCACGTCCGGCGTCAACTCGGCCCAGATCTTTGTGAGATTCGTCGAAAAAGAGGACAGGGACAAGAGGGCGGACACGATTGTCGATGAAGTCAGGAAACACTTTCCTGACCTTGAAGGCG
>JAYEKR010000006.1:0-5184 GCA_034661115.1 Thermodesulfobacteriota bacterium
AGACTCCATCCCGAAATGGGTCATTGAGATGGATGAATACCTCGGACATGAGAAACCGTCTTTCCCCCTCTTTAAAAAATTTGAAAAATTCATGCCTGCCGAGATTGAAGATGCCATCACAAAAAAAAGTATAAGAAGACCAAAGCATGCCTTTTTTGATGCCTGTGAAGCGTACACAGAGGCCATAATCCCCTTTGATCCGGCCCTTATCTGGCTTAAAAAGGCATTCTTTGATTATGTCGCACAGCAGCTGCCAAAGGCAAAGAGACAAAAAGGGATTATGTATTTTGACGATCTTTTGACCCTGGTGCGCGACGCCCTGTCTGTTCCAGGGGCACCTCTTCTCGATTCCGCCCGGCAAAGGTTTTGTGCTGCATTGATAGACGAATTCCAGGACACAGACCCGATACAATACAAGATATTTAACCAGATCTTTGGATCAAAGACCATGTTCCTTATCGGCGACCCGAAACAGGCCATATACCGGTTCAGGGGGGCGGACATCTTTGCATATATGGATGCATGTTCCAGTGTCTCTGAAGAAAACCAACATACCCTGGAAGAAAACCACCGCTCTGACGCGGGCCTGGTCCGGGCAATAAACACCCTGTTTTCCTTTGACAACCCCTTTGTATTCAAGAAAATAGCCTTTCATCCCATAACCGCAGCCCATGCGGCGCCAGACCATGAAAATAGGCTCAGATTGTGCTTTCTACCCTCTGTGGACAAACCCCCCATAAACAAAGAAGATGCAAAAAAGATCATCGCCAGGCATGTCACCACAGAGATATCCAGGCTCCTGTCCAAAGACAGCCCGGAAAAGCCAAAGGATATCGCAGTCCTGACAAGTACAAACGCAGAGGCCATGATGATAAGAGACCAGCTCAAGGCAGTCGCAATACCGGGCGTGATCTATTCGGATAAATCGGTCTTTGCCTCCGCAGAGGCCTCTGAGATGCAGTATGTATTGACAGGTATTGCTTCTCCCCTGAGATACGCCCGGGTAAAGGCTGCGCTCATGACCCGGATTATGGGAAAATCCATCCGGGATATCTTTGATCTGTCCGTGGATGATGCGAAATGGGAACAGGTCCTCTCTGAATTCATACATTACCATGACACCTGGGAACAAAACGGATTCATGTATATGTTTGAACGCCTTATGCATGATTATAAGACAAGGGAAAAAATCCTTGGGCTTCGTGGTGGAGACCGGGCACTCACAAATATCATCCAGATCGCAGAACTCCTGAACAATACAGAGATCCAGGAGGGGCTGCAGCCCGTACAGATGGTCTCATGGCTTTCCAGGCAGCGCTCAGCAGACCATGAAAAGGCAGCAAACGAATACCAGATCCGCCTGGAAAGCGACGAAGATTGTGTAAAGGTCCTTACCATCTATAAAAGCAAGGGACTGGAATTCCCCATTGTGTTTGTCCCCTTTGCATGGTCCGGATCAGTGGAGATCCCCGACCCCGACAAAAAAGATGATTCGGGCAAGGCCATCAAACCGTTTTTCTTCCATGATTCAACACGGAACACCATGGACCTCGGGTCCGACCAGGTGAAAGAACACCTGGAAATCAGCCATACAGAGGAACTGGCAGAAGCCATGCGCCTTTTGTATGTCTCTGTGACACGCGCAAGCAAATACTGCTATCTGTACTGGGGCAAAATCAATACAAAAAAGCTTACACATACATCAGGTCTCTCATATCTCCTGCACACAAGGGACAAGACAAAAACATGTGGCATATCTTCCTCCTTGTACAATACAAAAAAAATGGATGCATACGAGATGTACAGCGAGCTGGAAGACATATGCGCGGCATCAGCAGACAGCATTGTCCTTGAAAAAATCAAGGAAGAGACACCAGAAAGGTATGTCCCTGCCCAGGGGATAATGCCCGATGCCCTCAAACGCCGTGAATTCAAGCAACAGGTCGATACCCTGTGGCAGATATCCAGTTTTTCGTCCCTTTCGTCCGGCGTACACAGCACTGGTCCGCAGGACTATGACCGGTCTCTGGAACCAGGGGATACAATGGAACCCGCAAAAAAGGACATCTTCACATTTCCCCGCGGCACATCCCCGGGGATCATGATGCACAAGATCTTTGAGGACATGGGGTTTACCAGCGATGAAGCGACAAAAAAATACCTGGTCAAGACCACCCTTGATCTCTACGGCTTTGATACATCCTGGACAGATGCCATCTATACCATGGTGTCCTCTGTATTGTCTGCCAGGCTCGATGGCTTTTGCCTCAAGGATATTCCAGGACACAAAAGGCTCAATGAGCTCAGGTTCTTTTTCCCGGTCCAGGACCTCTCGACAAAGGCCATCAAAGACACCTTCAAGGCATTCCCGGACGAGATACCACAGGGTCTTACAGAAGGCCTGAGTTTTTCAGAGATCAAAGGCTTTATGCAGGGATTCATAGACATGGTCTTTGAGCACAAGGGCAAGTATTACCTGGTGGACTGGAAATCAAATTACCTGGGCCCCGGCGCACAGGACTATAACCAGGACGCCCTGGAAAAAGACATGATTTCAAGGCAGTATATCCTGCAATACACCATATACAGCCTCGCCCTTCATCTCTATCTTAAAAAACGTGTCCCTTCCTATGACCACAATACACATTTCGGCGGTGTATTCTATATCTTTCTCCGGGGCGTGGACTCACACCATCCGGACTGCGGGATATACCGGGCAAGGCCGTCTCTGGGGCTGCTAAAGGCCATGGAAAAGACCATCACGGGTGAGATATGTTGAAAAACCCTCTTAAAGAAGCAGAGACATTTGAGGCAATAGACCTGCATTTTGCCGCCTTCATACAAAAGATTGCCGGGTGCGAATCCGGGCTTGTCCATGATACAACCGCACTCCTGAGCAAAGGCATAAGACAGGGCAATACCTGCCTCGACCTCAAGGCAATCCTTGAACCGAACGAAATAGATACCCTGAGGGGATGCAGCGCAGTAGGCATGCCCGGCGAAATCCGGCCGTTGATCCTGGACAATACCCGGCTCTATTTCAAACGCTACCATGACTACGAAACCAGTCTTGCCTCTAGGCTTATCGACCTTGGTTCCACCTCCAGCACCCCGGGGAAAACGGGCAAAGACAACAAAGAAATCCTGGACATGATGTTCAAAGAAGAAAACACACAGAGGCTCTCCGCCATAAACGCCATGGAACATCCCCTGTGCGTAATAACCGGCGGGCCCGGTACTGGAAAAACCCATACCATAGCGGGCATACTTGTCATGCTCCTGATGCATGACCCTGATACACAGTGCGTCCTGGCCGCGCCTACTGGAAAGGCAGCAAACCGTCTCCAGGAGAGCCTGCAGCAGACCATCGCCTCCCCTGACCTGCCGGGCAATATCGTGGGGAATATCCCCAAAAAGGCTGTAACCATCCACCGGATGCTCGGTTTCAGACAGGGGTCTGTATCATTCAGGTATAATGCGCAAAACCCCATGCCCTGGGATGTGGTCGTGGTTGACGAGGCATCCATGATAGACCTTGCCCTCATGTCAAAGCTGGTGGACGCACTGAAGGCAGATGCCCGATTGATTTTGGTAGGAGACAAGGATCAGCTTGCATCGGTTGAAACAGGCTATTGCCTTGGTGATATCTGTGCCGCCGGTGCAGACCCGGCATCCGTCATAAAAAACAATATCACGGAGTTGAAAGAAAACCACCGTTTCAAATCTGATAGCGGCATTTATGCCCTGTCTGCAGCTCTCAACAAAGGTGAGGTCACCAAATCCATTAATATCCTTTCTTCAGACCAGTATCCGGACGTAAAAAAGACCAGGGTCAACCCGAATGACCTGCGCATGATGCTTGAAAAACAAGCCCTTCCTTTTTTAAAAGACCTTATGCAGGAAAACGATATAAAAAAACGCTTTGACCTGTGGGGACAGTTCCGCATCCTGTGCGCCTTGAGAAAGGGACAATGGGGCTTTGAAAATATCAACAGGATCATAACGGATATCCTTGCCGCCAAAGGGCTTATCCAAAGGACGCAGAACTACCATGGCAGGCCCATCCTTATCACCGCAAATGACTACAGCCTGCCACTGTTTAACGGGGACACCGGCATGATAATGGACAAACCCGGCGGGCCAAAGGCCGTGTTTCCGGATTCAGACGGTGCATTCAGGGAGATATCCCTTTCCAGGCTGCCTCCACACGAGGACGCCTATGCAATGAGCATCCACAAGAGCCAGGGTTCAGAGGTCGACATGGTTCTCATGGTCCTGCCCCACAATGATTCAAAAATCCTCACCAAAGAGCTTGTCTACACAGGCATTACAAGGGCAAAAAAACAGATCGAGATCTGGTCAACCGATGAAATCCTCAAGGCCTCCATATCCAGGCCTATTGGCCGCGGCTCCGGTCTCTATCAGGCCCTGCTCAAAAAAAAAGGTAGCCCCACTGCTCAATCAATGTCTTGACCCGCCTTATCCATCAATGCTACCTTACCCACAGTTTTTAAAATAAAGGCAAAAAATCCCCTTAAAAAAGGAGGCAAACAATGGTCAACCAAGGTAGCAAGGTCAAGGTGCATTATACAGGAAAACTCACGGATGGAACCGTTTTTGACAAATCCGAAGAAGAAAAACCCTTGGAATTTACAGTGGGAAACGGGCAGGTCATTCCGGGTTTTGATAAAGCGGTAACAGGGATGGAACTGGACGAGGAAAAGGATATAACCATAGCAGCACAAGATTCTTACGGAGAAAGAGAGGACTCTCTGGTAGGCGATATCCCCAAGACCTCTTTACCGGAGGGGTTTGAACCTGAAAAAGATATGATGATCAACATGCAGGACAAATCCGGAAAAACCATGCCCGGGATAATAACCGCTCTAAACGAAGACAGCATAACCATTGACCTCAATCATCCCCTGGCAGGAAAGGATCTCTCCTTTAATATAAAGGTGGTCGGCATCGAATAGCCAAACATGAACAAAGGGGGCAGGCCTAGCATTATATACATCTCCTTGCGTCTGATTCGGCCCCTTGAACTGAAACAGGGGTCAAAAAAGGTGCAATGATCATGGTCTATTGCCAACCCCCATTGAAAACTTACATTTTTATTGCCATTATCTATTTACAAGGGTATTGTAAAAAGAACATTTAGAGCTTCAGTTTTTAATGTGTTTG
>JAYEKR010000006.1:5194-6835 GCA_034661115.1 Thermodesulfobacteriota bacterium
GTAAATATATATTCTCCTGCAAGTTCAACAATACCGCGATCTTGCCGGAATACAAGGGATCGACATTCAGAGGCGTACTGGGTCATTCATTGAAAAAAGTGGTCTGTACATTAAAAAAACAAGACTGTAAAGACTGTTTGCTCCGATCTCAATGCCTTTATCCCCGGGTTTTTGAGCTTTCTTCATGGAACAATACCGACAATACAAAGACAAGGGTTGTCTCCCCTCCCCATCCGTATGTTATCGAACCCGACGACAATTCTACAAAGACCCATTTTCAAAAAGGGGACACCTTCGATTTCGCACTTCTGCTGTTCGGCGATATCAATAAATCTCTCCCGTATTTCATATATGCATTCGATCAGGTCGGCAATGTCGGCATAGGTAAACGCATCAACGGAAAAAGGGCTGGTTTTTCTCTGATCAAAGTCATATCCGATAACAAAATCGTCTATGATGCCCAGGACACCAAGATCAAAGACTGGGATTATGCCAGGGACCTCGCCCTTGATACTGCATCACGACCCAGTGAAACACATCTGAACCTGAATCTGGCAACCCCTTTAAGGGTCAAGCATGAAAATCGTCTAAATGCGGATCTGCCCTTTCATATACTTATCCGTACCGCGCTGAGACGTATTTCCTCATTGTTTGAATATTATGGCCAGGGAGAACCAGTCCTTGATTATCCGGGCCTCGTGCAGAGGGCCGGGGCAGTAGAGACTGCCAGCTCCACCCTGACATGGTTTGACTGGAAAAGATATTCCAACAGGCAGGACAGGTCCATGCTGATGGGCGGCATGACCGGCGATATCACCTACAATGGTGAGCTTGGCGAGTACATGGAGGTGCTACGGCTTTGCGAGTTGCTGCACCTAGGCAAGCAGACCACCTTCGGGCTGGGCAAGATCAAGGTAGGGCAACAATGAAAAATGACAAAACCCCTCTATACATCAAGAATCAGCGCTAGATAAGAATTTTCAGCAAAATACGGGGCGATGATCCAAATTCTGCAGGGATAAATTATCCTGCATTGATCAGGCCACACCATTGTATGTGGAATATATTACATGACAACGGATAACAGGAGAGATTATGATAGATGAAACCACACTCAAGATTGCAACTGCAGGGTTTGTGCATGATATGGGCAAATTTGCTCAACCCGGTAGGCTGAATGTCTCACCGGAATTTATTAACAACAATGCGGGTCTGTACCAGCCTTTTTTTAATGAACGCTATACGCACAAGCATGCCGTCTATACCGCAGCCTTTATCGACCACATAGAAAAACTACTGCCCAAAAAGTTTAACCGGGCAAACTGGGGGCTTGAAGACAGTTTTATGAATCTTGCGGCAAAGCACCACAAACCTGAAACCCCGATGCAATGGATTATCGCTATGGCAGACCGCATTAGCAGCGGCTGGGACAGAAAGAACTTTGACAAGGAGTATAATTCTGCAACTGCATGGGGAGACTATAAAAAGACGCGGCTTTTGCCTTTATTTGAAGGCATTAAAATAGATGAAGGCATTAAAATAGACAAACAAAGGGACATGGATACATCAGAGAAATATTCCTGGTGCTATCCATTAAAAGAAATGTCGCCGGATAACATCTTCCCCTCTCTTAAGGAGCAG
>JAYEKR010000007.1:0-6764 GCA_034661115.1 Thermodesulfobacteriota bacterium
TGCTCTTGACTCAGATAAAGATTTTCTTCTGATGAGTTTTCGCAACCATGATTTGGTTTCTTCAAGTGAACGGCTACTATAGATAAAACTTTTTCCTGTCTCCCCAATTTCTAATTTCTAATTTCCATTTTCAAGCCGTGAACGGCTAATGACTTTGGTACTGATTTTGTCTTTTTACAACAGGGTAGATACACTTTGTACACAGTATCAAGCGTGTAACGGACTTGGTCATATAGATAATCAATAAAGTTAAAGAGATATAGCAAAAGAAGATGTGGTATTCTTTTTGCATTCTTGTTTGGCATGAAACGTATTGATGCTAATTGTCTCAGTCGCAAAGAGATCCTTGAAGAGCTGGTAAGGCTTGGTATCTGCAAGGCAAAGGATCTTAAAAAGGCATGTCGTGAAATTGAGGCGCATCAGGAGCGGGTTGTTCTCAGGGCGTCATAAGGGGTTTTGTCATTTCCGGGGGTTTTTTTACTTGCCCGGTGACGTATGTGCATGTAAGAGACTCCTCTGGCCATGGACATATTCTTAAAAGATGATCGTTTAAATAAAAGACAGTTAAACAGACTGGAAGACTGGTTCAGTGAATATGTGGGCAGCTTTGTCTCCGGTAATGAGATGTTTTCCCGTAATATCCGGCTTAAACAGGATCATAGCCTGCGCGTGCGCGATGAAATCATGTATATCGCCCATTGCCTTGGTCTTGGAGACAGGCAGACCGTGTTTGCCGCTATAACCGCTCTTTTTCATGATATCGGACGTTTTGAACAATATGCGAGATATCATACCTTTGTGGATGCGGACTCGGTTAACCATGCGCGATTATCCGTAGAAATTCTGCGCAAAAATAAGGTATTGCATGATTTTGATCCGGGGGTGGCCGACCTTGCCTTCAGGGTTATATCATACCACAACATGGCCAAAGTGCCTGACAATGAAAATGATACATGCCTTTTTTTCTCGCGTCTATTGCGTGATGCGGATAAACTGGATATATGGCACGTGGTAACCGAGTATTATGCCAGGAAAGATAAAGAGAGGAATCCAGCCCTTGAGATCGGTCTCCCAGACACAGACTCTGTTTCGACGGGGGTGATTGATGAGCTTATGAACGCAGGCATGGTATCTATTTCCAACCTGGAAACCCTTAATGACTTTAAATTATTGCAGGTAGGATGGGTCTATGACCTGAATTTTTTGCCAAGCATTGAGAGGCTCAGGCAAAGGGGGTATCTTGATCGCATAAGACGGGTATTGCCTGATACTAATGAAATACGTGAGGTGTTTGAGGTGGTTGATGCATATATGGATGCATCAATATCCTGAATTGACCTTCAGGGATTACACATCAGGAATCCCTTACTGGTAAAACCCGGATAAGGAATCCAGGAATAAGCCTTTTATAGTGCCCTTGTTTTTTTGAGATGTTGCTTGTTTGTCCAATAAATTCAGTGTATTGGTTTGATTTGGTCCCAATATCCTAATCCGTAGCGGGGTTGACTTGTACGTGGGTGATCCTATAATACCCATATGAGGTTCATGCTTATTGCAATGGCCTTCAAGTATTTGGTGACAGTTGTCCGATACATAGTAATTGTTGGGTGTTGGGGTAAAGTCCTTAATATGTGCAAAAGATTCCCAGGGCTCAAAATATATTAGATAAGGAAGATTAGATATGTATAACCTTAGATTCCATGAACTTATGGGTTTTCTACAGGGGCCGGAGGATGCTCAGGAGAGGATCGGCGTTTGTTATCCCCCCCTGGATGTATATGAAAATGGCCAGGGGCTTGTCATTGAGGTAGAGCTCCCTGGTATTGATCCCGGTGATGTCTCTGTTGAGGTATCTGAAAGGATACTCAGGATCTCAGGCATGAAGGATGATCCACTGAGGAGCAAGGATGTGGAGTACAAACGGATGGAGAGAATTTTCGGCAGGTTTATAAGGGAACTTGAGATCCCGGAGAGGTTTAGTCTGGAAACGGTAAACGCCAGGTTCAGGGACGGGGTTTTGATAATAACGATTGAAAGGGCACAAAACAAGGTAGATCTTGTCAGACATATAGAGATTGAATAGGAGTGTGATACATGGACGAAGATGAGAAGAATCCCATAGATATTCCAGAAAAAATGCCACTGTTGCCTATCAGGGATGTGGTGATATACCCCTATATGATACTGCCCCTGTTTGTTGGAAGGGGACTTTCTATAAAGGCGGTGGATGAGGCACTCAACAATGACCGGTATATCTTTCTGGTAGCACAAAAGGATTCAGGCATTGAGGAACCTGGCAAAGATGATGTCTTTGGAGTGGGCACGGTGGCCATGGTTATCCGCATGCTGAAACTACCTGACGGCAGGGTAAAAATCCTGGTGCAGGGGGTTGCAAAGGCCAGCATCAAGGAGTTCTCAAAAAACGAACAGGGTTTTTTCATGGTGGATACGCAGAAGATAGAGGAGGCCGAGATAGAGGAGATCTCTGTGGATGTCGAGGCTATGATGCGCTCTGTCAAAGAACAGTCCGAGAAGATATTGCAGGTCAGGGGCATTGTGTCCCCGGATGCATTGTCGATCCTTGAGGCGATTGATGACCCGGGCCGGCTTGCGGATCTGGTGGCCTCGAACCTGAGGCTGAAGGTAGAGGAATCACAGGAGGTCCTTGAAATCATTGATCCAGTGAAGAGGCTGGACCATGTGAACTCTCTGCTTGCAAAGGAGATGGAACTCTCTGAGGTTCAGGCAAAGATACAGACCCAGGCCAAGGAAGAGATGAGCAAGACCCAGAGGGAATATTTCCTTAGAGAACAGCTCCGGGCCATACAGCAGGAACTTGGCGATGCGGATGACAAAAACAAGGAAATCGATGAGTACCAGAAAAAGATCGATACCATCGGGATGACGGATGAGGTAAAAAAAGAGGCCTCAAAACAGCTTGACCGTCTCAGGATGATGCATCAGGACTCTGCTGAGGCAAATATTATCCGTACCTATCTGGACTGGATGACGGATATGCCCTGGGCGCATTCAACCGAGGACAAGCTGAATATAAAAGAGGCGACAAAGGTACTGGATGAGGATCATTATGGACTAGTCAAGGTCAAACAGCGCATGCTCGAGTACCTGGCGGTAAGAAAACTCAACCCTGAAAAAAAGGGGGCTATCCTCTGCTTTGTAGGACCCCCGGGCGTGGGAAAGACCTCTTTAGGAAAATCCATTGCAAGGGCGCTCGGAAGGGAGTTCTATCGTCTCTCCATGGGGGGCGTAAGGGACGAGGCCGAGATCCGGGGGCATCGCAGGACATACATAGGTGCCTTGCCCGGCAGGATCATCCAGGGCATAAAACAGGTTGGCTCCAACAACCCTTTATTCATGATAGACGAGGTGGACAAACTGGGTACAGATTTTAGGGGGGATCCGGCATCGGCCCTGCTCGAGGTGCTGGATCCGGAACAGAATTTTTCTTTTCAGGATCACTACCTCAATGTCCCCTTTGATCTTTCAAAGGTCATGTTTATTACCACTGCAAACCTCATGGATCCCATCCCCGGAGCCCTCAGGGACCGTATGGAGATCATCGAGTTGCCCGGGTATACAGACCAGGAAAAACTTCAGATCGCCAAGCGTTATCTTGTCTCCAGACAGGTAGAGGAAAACGGTATGACCGAGGGGGATATCAAGTTTTCCGATGACGCGATCCTCGATGTCATCAACCACTACACCAGGGAGGCCGGAGTCAGAAACCTGGAAAGGGAAATCGGTTCCATCTGCCGCAAGATAGCAAAAAATATCGTGGAAAATGAAGATAAGAGCAAGGATGTTTACCGGGTCAGCGCAAAGGGTGTTTCCAGGTATCTGGGGGTTCCCAGGTTTATGCCTGAACAGGAGCGCAAGGAACATGAGATCGGTGTTTCCACCGGGCTTGCATGGACCCAGTTTGGTGGAGAAATCCTCTATATAGAGACCACGGTGCTTGCCGGTGAAGAGGGAAAGGGCAAGGGTGGGGCACTTGTCCTGACCGGGCAGCTGGGCGATGTTATGAAGGAATCCGCCCAGGCCGGCCTCACTTATATACGTTCCAGGGCGGATAGTCTTGGAATATCTCGCACTTTTTCCAAGGATGACGATGTGCATATCCATGTGCCGGCGGGCGGCATACCAAAGGACGGACCCTCTGCCGGCATCACCATGACCGTTGCCATGGTCTCCGCATTGACAGGAAAGGCGGTGAGAAAGGATATCGCCATGACAGGAGAGATCACATTGAGGGGCAGGGTGCTTCCAATAGGAGGCCTTAAGGAGAAGGCCCTGGCCGCACACCGGAACAAGATCTTTGATATCATCATACCAAAGGAAAACGAAAAGGACCTGGAAGAGATCCCTAAGCAGATCAAGAAAAAGGTGAAATTCTATCCTGTAAACTCCATGGACGAGGTCCTTGAGTATGTGTTTGTAGAAAAGGACAGCGCTGTTGCCTAGGAGGCAGGGGCAGAAGCTGTGCCTCTTGCCCCTGCCTTTGCAATATTACAATTGATCTGGTTACAGGCAGCCCCGGAATATTTCGGCGATAAGCGGTCCGGCCTTACCTGCCATCTCTATCACTTCCTCGATCGGGGCGGGCCTCGGATTGTCAGGGTCATTGATATTAGTTATGGCCGAGATGCCAAGGACCTGCATGCCGCAGTGAACCGCTGCAATCACCTCCATTACCGTGGACATACCAACCGCATCTGCGCCAAGGATCCGGAGCATGCGCGTCTCTGCCGCTGTCTCCATGGATGGGCCCGGAACCTGTACATACACCCCCTGCTTGAGATCAATGCCCTGTGTTTCGGCATGTTCAAGCGCCTTTGACCTCAGTCCTGGAGGGTAGGGGGCGGTCATATCAGGAAAGCGCGGCCCCATATCATCCAGGTTCGGCCCGGTCAGGGGGTTGAGCGCAGTGAGGTTGATATGGTCCTGGATGAGCATTATACCCCCGGCCTTCATATCCCTTCTGAGTCCGCCCGCTGCGTTGGAGATAAAAAGCCTTTGTATGCCCATGAGAGAAAACACCCGGATGGGAAAGGTTATCTCTGCCGGGCTATATCCTTCATAGAGATGGAACCGTCCGCTCATTACCACCAGGTTTTTGTCCCCCATCCGACCGAAGATAAGCCTTCCAGAGTGACCGGCTACGGATGATCTCGGAAAGCCCGGGATTTCTGCATAGGGTATGGCATCTTCAATGACAAGATCTTTTTCCATGCATCCCAGCCCGGTCCCCAAAATCAGGGCTGTGTCGGCCGAGGCAGCCGATGTAATGGCTGAGAGTCTCCTGGCGCAGACCTTTTCATCCATTACATCATATCCTGCTGTCTTCAATCTCTTCGGCCTCGTCAATGAGCATAATAGGGATATCTTCCTCGATACGATATTTAAGGTGACATTTTTTGCAGACCAGCCCGCTTTCATCCTCGAGCAAAACGAGATCCCCTTTGCATTTGGGGCAGGCCAGTATATTCAGCAGATCAGAGTCTATTGCCATGTCTTCTCCTTTTTTTGTTTGTTAAAACAATTTTTATATTTCAGACAGAACGAAGCTGTCTCCCTCTCTTTGAACGCGGCCAGTGGCACGGTATGGATCATGTTCAAACACAATCAGCCAGTTGTTTTCTGCCGCCTGTCCAAGGATATCTTCCTTTGTCCGCATAACCTCCACTGGAAAGAGATCATAGGCCATGATGCATGGCAGATGTACATGACTGGATGTCGGGACAAGATCGCCTGCAAAGAACACCTCGTCATCGATCAGCACGCCCATGTGTCCCCTTGTATGGCCTGGCGTGGGGATCAACCTTATTGCCGGCGTAAGGTCTGTCTGACCATCAACAAGGCTCACCTTTTTCTTTATGATCTCAAGGTCTTTTCCCCGGTAGCTTCCCTGTGTAAGGGGATCCTTTATCCATGCATCCGTCCATTCCTTTTGCGAGACAATGATATCGCCCTGTATGTCAAGGTTATGTACACCTCCGATGTGATCAAAATGCAGGTGGGTACAGATGAGGTGGTCAATCCCCCCCTTGATTACATAAGGACCCTGATTTTCTATTCCAAGGATCCTGCGGGTTTTTTCATCATAGGCTGTACCCATGCCGCAGTCTACCAGATATGTTTCGGCATCTGTCTCCACCCTGAGGGTGTTTGTGGCCATCAGAATACGGTTTTTGTCGTCCGCCGGAAACCATTTTTCCCACATGACCCTTGGTATGCGGCCGAACATGCTTCCTCCGTCCAGTAAAAATCCGCCCGCATCGATGATCTCGATCCGGGTGCCTTTTCGGGTAACAATCCTCTGAGTCACAGACTGGGGCATGACCTTCATTTACCATGTAAACCCGGGAGATGTAAAGGGGATCATGGCTTTAACAAAGCGAAACAGGAAAAGCAGATACGCAATAGCTACCTGGACGCAGTGCGGGTAAACTCCAAACAAGAAAGCCTTTTATAACCCACCTGTTTTATTGAACAATGACAATCCAGTGACAGTTTGTCAATATTATAACCCGGTATTACATGCCTTATTGACGAAATGTCACAGCCTGGGACTGTATAAAAAAGCTATTGACAATCTGGCAGAACCACAGGAGACTCAAAAAAACATCCCTTGTATTTTCGGTAAGTTACATCAAGCAGAAACTTGGCACGTCCCTTGCTGATACTGATAGTAATAGTATTACATCAAGAACAAAAAGGAGATAGACATGACAGCATTGTGGATC
>JAYEKR010000008.1:0-6731 GCA_034661115.1 Thermodesulfobacteriota bacterium
TAACCGTTCACGGAACGTTGAACGTGGAAATTGGAACATTGGCCTTTATGCTTTTGTACTCGGGAGTATACCGACCATAGCCTTCCGCTATATTTGCGGCTATGCTGTCGGAAAATCGTATTATCTGATAGCCCACAGTGTTTTTGAACCTTTTTGTTCCCTTTATCAAAATCGTGCCAGACCATATCTGATAACGCTTCTGCCAGTTTGTACACATCCAGCTCGTAAACTTGTTTCATTTCTCCCCAATTTCTAATTTCCAATTTCCAATTTCAAGCCGTGAACGGCTACTAAAATATATATTAGATCATAACCCTGTGAACGGTTACTGACTTTCATACCATCGATCCCTTTATCCTGCCCTGTCCAGGAGACAGTTGCGCATATAGAGAAGCATGTCGACACATATCATGAGGGCATTGAATACATAGAGCCAGATGACCGGGTCAAGGTTATAGAATACCTTATGCAGGATACCCGCGATATAGCCCGCCAGGACAATGCCCAAAAAGAAGAGGCTTTTTCCTCTGGATGTCCTTGAGGTGATGGATTTATAGATGGATGCAGGCCATGCGGCCCCGAAACATACCAGCATGATGATCTCGAATATACTCACAGGGTTTCCTTGAATAGATTGTAACCGTTCATGGTTTGAATCGTAAAATCGGAAAATCGCCTAACATTGGGATCAGACCTTCGTGCTTTTGATGAACGCATCCCGCGTTTTGGGACACGTTCATCATCTTTCCCAGTGTTCTCCGTTCCACGTTCGAGTTTCAAGCCGTGAACGCTTTAAAAGATTTTACACGCTTCCCGCCATCTGGAATATGGGCAGGTACATGGCCACGACAACAAAGCCGATGATGCCGCCCAGAAAGACCATAAGCATGGGTTCAAGGGCAGAGGTAAGTGCCTCTACGGCTGTATCCACCTCGTCTTCGTAGAAATCAGCGATTTTTGAAAGCATCTGGTCCATGGCGCCTGTAGCCTCTCCCACAGAGATCATCTGCACCACCATGCCCGGGAATATTCCACTTTCCGCAAGTGGTTCCGACATGGTTTTGCCCTCGCTAACGGCAGATCTTACCTTTATTATGGCCTGTTCTACGAGCATGTTGCCGGATGTCTTGGCCGTGATTCCAAGGCCATCCATGATGGGTACACCCGAGGCTATCATGGTGCCAAGGGTCCGGGTAAATTTTGCCACGGCCACCTTCTTGATGAGCGGGCCGAATACGGGAAGCTTGAGTGCGACCATATCGATGTAATACCTACCTTTTTCCTGCTTTTTGGTAAACTTGAAGGCGATAATCACTACAGCGATGACCACTGCCATATGGATCCAGTATGTCCTGAAGAAAAGGCTCAAGTCCACAATGAGCTGTGTAGGGCCTGGCAGGGAATCACCGAATTGTTCAAACATATCTTTGAAGGTCGGGATGACAAAGAGCATGAGTACAGCAATCACTGTTACCGCAACAAGGAGCACTATGACCGGGTAGGTCATGGCGCCCTTGACCTTTGACTTGAGGGCCTCGGCTTTTTCCATATATTCCGCGAGCCGGTTAAGGACCGTATCCAGCACCCCGCCTATCTCTCCGGCTGCGACCAGATTGACGAAGAGGTTATCAAAACACTTCGGGTGTTTTTTCAGGGCATCGGCAAAGGTGGCTCCTCCCTCCACATCCTGCTTGATCTGCAGGATGATTTTTTTGAATGAGGGGTTGGGCTGCTGGGTTCCAAGGATGTCGAGACACTGGACAAGGGGGAGCCCGGCATTTATCATGGTGGCAAACTGGCGCGTAAAGATGACGATGTCCTTTGTTTTAACGGGCTGTTCAAAGAGGGTAATTTCCTTGCGTTTTTGTTTTATCTTTGAGGGCAGTATCCTTTGACGTCTGAGGAGCATGGTGACTGTGGCCTTGTTCTTGGCCTCGATCTCCCCTTTTTTTACGGTTCCGTCGGCGAGTTTCCCCTGCCATGTAAATACCGGCATATCTTATCTCCTTCCACTGAGATTTGCGTTTCGCTGGTTGGGCGAGGCCATCATCTGTTTGAGTTCATCCGGATCTATGGACCATCCGATGGCATCCTCGTGTGATATGACCTTGCGCATAAAGAGGCGTATGAGCGACTGGTTCATGGTCTGCATACCGTGCTTGGCCTGTCCCACCTGCATCTGTGAATATATCTGGTGAATCTTGTTTTCCCTTATGAGATTGCGTATGGCGGGCGTGGTTATCATTACTTCTGCAGAAAGCGTCCGGCCTTTTCCGTCTGCCTTTGGGATCAGCTGCTGGGCAATGACCGCCTCGAGTACAAAGGCCATCTGTGCCCTGATTTGTGACTGCTGGTGCGAGGGAAAGGCGTCGATGATACGGTTTATTGTCTGTACAGCAGAGTTTGTATGGAGCGTGGCAAAGACCAGGTGTCCGGTCTCTGCGATGGTAAGGGCCGCCTGCATGGTCTCAAGGTCGCGCATCTCGCCTATGAATACCACATCCGGATCCTGTCTCAGGATGTATTTGAGTGCGTTGGCGAATCCCTTTGTGTCAGAGCCGATCTCTCTCTGGTTGACGATGCACCCCTTGTGCTTGTGGATAAATTCGATGGGATCTTCAATGGTGATGATGTGTTTATGCTGCTCGGTGTTTATCTTGTCAAGAATGGAGGCCAAAGTGGTTGATTTGCCGCATCCTGTAGGGCCGGTGACAAGGGCGAGCCCCCTTGGATAATCTGTCAGTGTTGACACAATGCCGGGCAGGCCCAGCTCATCAATGGGTTTGATGTCAAAGGGTATCAACCGGAATACCCCGGCGACTGCCCCCCTTTGAATAAATATATTGACGCGGAAACGCGCCAGCCCCTTGATACCGAAGGAGAGGTCAAGCTCCTGTTCCTCTTCGAATTTATGTTTTTGCGCCTCGGTAAGGATGGAATATGCCAGTTTTCTGGTGTCTTTCGGCATCAGCATGGGCATGTCCATGGGGTAAAGCTGACCCCTGACGCGTATCTGGGGCGGCGATCCAGTGGTAAGATGCATGTCAGATGCATCTTTTTCCACCACTGTTTTCAGCAGCTCATAGATATTATTTTCCATTTTGTGCTCCTTATCAGTCCGCCATTGTGATCCGCAGGATCTCTGAAACGGACGTAGTACCTTCCTTGATCATTGTGAGGCCACTTTGTCTCAGTGTTTTCATCCCTTGTTTGATTGCCTCTGTCTTGATCTCTGATGCAGAGGCACCCATGAGGATAAGTTCCTTGATCGATTCTGTCACCGGCATAACTTCATAAAGGGCTATCCTTCCCTTGTGTCCGGTGTTGTTGCATGCAGGGCATCCGCCGCCCTTGTAGCATATGGTATTCTCGGCATCTTCCGGGTCAATGCCCATCTGTATGAGGGTTTCCTTTTGTGTAGCATCCTCCTGTTTGCATGCAGGACATATCTTTCTTGCAAGCCTCTGAGCCACAATGAGATTGACAGAGGATGCAACGAGAAAGGGCTCAATCCCCATATTGAGAAGGCGGTTGATGGTGGAGGGGGCATCATTGGTATGCAGTGTGGAAAGTACCATATGGCCTGTCAATGCCGCCTTTATGCCTATCTCTGCGGTCTCGAAATCACGTATCTCTCCCACCAGGATGATATCCGGGTCCTGACGGAGAAAGGACCTGAGTGCCGCGGCAAAGGTGAGCCCGATATCCTCATGCATCTGTACCTGATTCACACCGGCAAGGTTGAATTCCACGGGATCCTCTGCCGTGGATATATTGGCGTCGATCGTGTTGAGTTCGGAAAGCGCGGAATACAGGCTGGTTGTCTTTCCGCTCCCGGTTGGTCCGGTTACAAGTACCATACCCCATGGCTGGTGTATGGCGTTCTTGAATCTTTTCAATGCCTCTTGTTCAAACCCGAGTTTGGTCATGTCGAGCTGAAGGTTTGATTTGTCAAGGATCCTCATGACCACCTTTTCGCCGAAAAGGGTGGGCATGATGGATACGCGGAATTCCACCTCCTTTCCACCAGGGATCTTTATCTTTATGCGTCCGTCCTGAGGAAGTCTGCGTTCCGCTATGTCCAGCTTGGACATGATCTTTAATCTCGATACAATGGCGTTTTTCATGCGCAGAGGCGGCTTCATGACTTCGTAGAGCATGCCGTCCAGGCGGAACCTTATGCGCAGAAATTTTTCATAGGGCTCTATGTGGATGTCACTTGCACCTTTTTTTATGGCATCAACCAAGATAACGTTCACGAGTTTGATTACAGGGGCCTGATCCGCCTCTTTTTCCAGGTCCCCGACCGCGATTTGGTCACCGTCTGCTGTCAGTTCGACCTCACCCTCACCCTCACCACCAAAGCCGCTTATCGCATCATCCAGGGTCGATGCCTGGTCATACATATTGTCAATGGCCCATTTCAGGGATTCTTCGGAGGTCACATACACGCCTATGGAGTATCCAGTGAGGAATTTAAGGTCGTCCACGGCAAAGATGTTGGATGGATCTGTCATCGCTACATTGAGGGTTGCACCCTTACGTTCAAAGGGTATAGCCATGTATTTCTGTACGATATTGATCGGGATGAGTTTTATCACCTCAGCCGGGGGGTACATATCTTTTAATATGATGGATGGAAGGCCGTATTCTTTGCCAAGAAAGTCCACCAGCTGTTCTTCGGTGATATGGCCCAGTTTTACCAGCTGTGACCCCAGACGAACCCCGCTGCCGGACTGGGCCTTTTGTGCATCCAGAAGTTGATCAGGAGTAATCAGTGCATTTTTAACTAGTTTTTCGCCTATACGTTCCTTTGCCATATATCACCTTTCAATGGGTTATCGGTATGTAGATACCATGACTTTAATGAAAGACCTTGTCACAGTGTGTGAATTTGGATGTCACGATTTTGCAAACAGGGCATGTTTTTGAGGCCCGGTTGATCTGTGACCGGTCATTAGTTTTTTTCAGGTCTTTTTGTCTTTTTTTTGCGGACGGTTTCCAGGGAGATCACCTTTTCTTTTTGTTTGGGGTTTTCTTTTGGTGTTTTTGCTTGAGCAGCTGAGCCGGGTCCTGGTAGGGGTTTTATCTGCACTGGGACATTTTTCATGGTGAATGATGCACCATCAAGGTAGTCCTCCTTGAGTATCCATGTAACCTCCTGCGTGGGAAAGCCCAGAAAGAGCAGCCTGACCTGAAACCAGGATGGTTTTATATCCGCTGTGATCTCTTCGACCCTTGCGTATGCAGATGGTTCGTTATTGATATGGATGGAAACGATGTCTCCGGTAAAGATCATGAATTCCATTTTACCACAGATTCAGGCGCGTTTATATGAAAAAGATGAAGAAGGGTACTCCACGGGAACCCCCCAGTGAACCTGTGGATGAGTGCTTCAGGTTGTGCAGAAAATATGATATGTAATAGATTACATCCCCGGTTGGAGCAAAGGTATCCTTAATTGTTTTTATGGATAGAGCCGAAGAGGGATGTTTGTGGAAAACATGCTTTTTATACCAGAGATAAAAGGGGATCTGGATGCCGGATAATATACTCTTTGTTGATGACGAGGAATATATCATTGAGCTTGCACGTATGCTCTTTGAGGACAGAGACATGAATGTGCTGACCGCCATGGACGCTGAATCGGCCCTTGATGTGGTCAGGACGAACGAGATAGCCGTGCTTATCTCAGACAATCTTATGCCAGGCATGAACGGTCTTGATCTTCTCTCCAGGGTCAGGACCATATCCCCTGACACGGTCAAGATTCTCATGACCGGCTTTGCCGATCTTGATACTGCGCTTGACGCCATAAACCGGGTTGAGGTCTTCCGTTTTGTTGTCAAGCCATGGGAGAACCGGCAGATGGTTGATCTTGTAGATGATGCCCTTTATCGTTACTGGCTGATAAAGTCGTTGAAAAAGGGTGATGAGGGGACCATGCTTTCCCTTGTTCATGCCCTGGAACTCAAGGATCCATATACAAAGGGGCATTCTGAAAGGGTCGCCGGGTACGCCGTGAGGATTGCGGAGCAAATGGGTCTGTCCGTGAATGAGAAGAGAGAGATCAAATATGGCAGCTGGCTGCACGATTTCGGCAAGATCGGTGTTTCAGAGGCTATCCTGAACCAGGAAGGGCCGCTCAATGATGCGGAAAGGCATGTGATAAACAACCATCCGTCCTGGGGCGCAGAGGTTGCCAGACAGGCCGGGCTTTCGGATATGATGGTTAATATCATCCTGTCGCACCATGAGCGATTTGACGGCAAGGGCTATCCTAATGGGCTCAAGGGCGAGGATATCCCTCTCGGGGCAAGGATTGTATGTGTAGCCGACATCTATGATGCCCTTACCACCAACCGGCCGTACAGGGATGCATATGGTATTGACAAGGCGCTGGAACTTGTAATCTCCATGAAGGACAATGTACTTGATCCAGCTGTGGTTGATGCGTTCTGTGCGGCAATGAAGGTGGCAGACAGCGGGGTCTGACGATTTGTCTGTCAACGGCAGGGATTTCCCCTTTTCTGGCATTCTTTTCCCATGTCCGGAGGGTAAAAAATAATGGTATCCCTGTTTTGTTCTGTTGGCAGCAAATTTGCTTTTGATAAGGCATGGATAAAACATGGATAAAACATGGATAAGGCATGGATAAAGCATGGATAAAGCATGGATAAAGCATGATGGATAAGATGCCGATAGGGGTTGTACTATGAGGATAAGCAATC
>JAYEKR010000009.1:0-6705 GCA_034661115.1 Thermodesulfobacteriota bacterium
TGGCTGAAGCCGGAAGGGCTGAGGCCGCCACCCAGACCAGGGCAATCAAAAACAATATCAACCCGGAACATTTTTTCTTTCCAGTTTTCTCAGGTAAATGCTTTGCCATCATACCCCTCCATAATTTCAGGCATCAATCCGGCTTTTCGCCTCTTCTCCATGCCTTCCTTAGCTGCCAGCGCCATTGAAGCGTTGTCACGGTGCATGATCTCTCTCCTGATTACAACCCAGCCTGGAAACAATGATTTTGATTGTTTACCATATCCGTGCATTTATCTGCAAACACTACTCTGATTCAATCACACGCTTTATAGCACAAAACTCCCCGCACATGGTGCATACATCATCCTCTCCTATCTCGCTCGATGCCCTCTTGTTTCGTGCATTCTCGGGATTCACGGAGAGGTCTGTCTGTGTTCGCCAGTCAAGGGCCTTTCTTGCTGCAGACATGGCATTGTCTTTGTCCACGGCGTATTTCATGCCCTTTGCCAGGTCCGCGGCATGGGCCGCGATCCTGGAGGCGATCACCCCGTCTGTGACATCCGCCACATCCGGGAGTTTCAAATGTTCGGCCGGCGTCACATAACACAGGAAATCCGCTCCATGATATGCGGCAAAGGCGCCTCCGATGGCGCCTGCAATATGGTCATAGCCAGAGGCCGTATCCGTCACAAGGGGGCCAAGCACATAAAACGGGGCATTGTGGCACAAGGACTGCTGCAACTCCATATTTTCCCTTATCATATTCAAAGGCACATGCCCGGGTCCTTCGATCATGACCTGGACCCCCTTGTCCCATGCCCTGACCGCAAGGGCGCCCAAAGTCAAAAGCTCTGTAATCTGGGAGCTGTCCGTTGCATCACGAATTGCACCCGGGCGCATACCGTCACCCAGAGACAGGGTGACATCATATTCAGCGAGGATATCCAGGATATCGTCATAAAAGGCGTATAGAGGGGATTCCTTTTGATTCTTTTTCATCCATGAGATAAGGAACGCGCCCCCGCGGCTCACCACGTCCAAAAGCCTGGGTGTGTGTTCAAGGGCATCAAGGGCCTTTTGGTTCACGCCTGAATGGATGGTCATGAAATCCACGCCCTCTTTTGCCTGTCTTTCAATGGTCTTCAAGAAGTCATCAATACCCATGTCTGTTATGTCTCTTTTTTTTGAAGAGAGTTCAAACGCGGTCTGGTATATGGGGACGGTCCCCACCATCACCTGGGATTCCTCCAGAATCCTGCGTCGGATATGTACGAGCCTGGAGCCCAGGGAGAGGTCCATGACCGAGTCTGCGCCATGTTTTACTGCGGCCCGGAGTTTATCCATCTCTTCGGCCTCATCCATGTGATAGGGTGAAAGACCTATATTCGCATTCACCTTTGTCCTGAGTCCCTTGCCTATGCCCCTTATATATGTGAATGACCGTGAACGATTTTTCGGTATTGCAATGGTTCCTTCTGCAATGCCCTGCCGGATAAACTCTGTGCTCAATCCCTCGTATTCGGCCACCTGTTTCATCTCAGGGGTAATCACCCCCATTCTGGCCTGTTTTATCAATGTCATATTCCCTCCAGAAAAACCCTGTTGATCTCTGTGATTGCTTTATATGGGTCCCCTAGCCTGCATATTGCGCCGGACACGGCCGCATTGTTGGGCCGGGCCTTGGCAACCGCCTCAATAGACCCCATGGATATGCCTCCGATGGCCACTACGGGATGTGTCGAAATCTCCACTGCATGTGCAAGGAAATTCGTGCCGCAGGCCCCCCCGGCCTTTGCCTTGGTCTTTGTCTCAAAGACCGGGCCGAAACCGATATAGTCAACCGGTGCTGCATCTGCCAGGCGAACCTGCTCGATACTGTGCGTGGAAAGCCCTATGATCATCCGGCTGCCCACGATCTTTTTTGCATTGACCGGATCCATGTCAGATGCCCCGAGGTGAAGACCGTCCGCATGTGAGGCAAGGGCAATGTCAGGCCGGTCATTTACAATAAAGAGTGTGCCTGTATCCCGGGTAATCTCACGGATGCGCAGGGCCAGATTTAAAAAGGCCTGGTCGCTTCCCCCCTTACACCGAAGCTGCAGGGCAGGGATCCCCGCCTTTACCGCCATGCCGGCCAATTCCTCGTAACCCGCCAAAGGGTCTGTCATAACAAGATAGAGCCCTCTTGGAAGGAGCTTCGGGGCCGTGAAAAGGTCGCTCTGGAGTTCATAGACCCCATAACGCAATTCTTTCATGGCAGCGGATCGGCCCGCATTATCCAGTTTAAAAACCTCTTCCAAGACCCTGAGTCCCTCCTGTACCCTTTTTATATTGGCCCGGCAAATATCATCGGTGCCCTGCCGCTTGAACTCAAGCACACCATGGGAGGCAAAGCCCACATCCGAGACTGCCCTGCGGCCGGAGATCGTGTCCAGGCCGCCAAGGGCATCTGCCACCTGGTGCCTCATTGCCTTGAGCCTCTGCTGGATACCCGGGTGGTCGTAATAATAACGATACACGTCCTCCACCACCCTGAGCCCCTCGGTGACACGGTTTATATTTGCATCGACGATCCTCTTGATGCCCTCTTCCATGGCTACAACCCTTCAATCATCCCTTGAGCCGCCTTTTTCCCGGACAAAAGCATGCCTCCGAACACAGGGCCCATACGATGCCCCCCATAGACCCCGTTTGCCGCCATGCCGGAGACCCATAACCCCGGGAAGACCTCCTTTGTATTTTCAACGGTGTGCATCTCGCCCAGGTCCGCATCCATGGGTTTTTCCCCCACGATTCCCCCGGTAGGCGTGTCGATCCTGACCCCCATTTTGCGTACAAGGGTCTGGGTAACCGTGGATGGATGTCCTGTCGCGTCCAGGACATAAGATGAATGCAGGGTAAGGGGATCCACATGCAGGCCTGTCATCTCGACAGTAGCCCAGTTGATCACCAGGCCCGAAACCCTTTGGTCTTTAAACACCACGTCCTCTGCGGTAATGAGGTTGAATATGCGCAGCCCTGCCCGCATTGCACGGTGTATAAGGGTGGATGTCATATCAATGGCATCCAGGGTATAATAGCCCTCCGTGAATTTCTTTGCCTCAAGGCCCAGATCATCCAGCACCACCTTTGCATGGTCCTGGACCACGATCTCATTGAACATCATGCCACCGCCCCAGATACCACCGCCGATAGAGAGCTTTTTTTCAAACAGCGCCACCTTTTTCCCGGCCTTTGCAAGATAATATCCCGCCACCAGGCCTGACGGACCCCCGCCTACAATGGCCACATCCAGTTCAAGCGCGTCATCGATCTTTTTGAAATATGTGTCCAGTATGGCCCGACTAATTGTTACCTCGTTTAACATCTCTCACCTCCGTATTTTTTATCCACAAACAATCTTTTTATTCACAAACAAAACAAGGGGCTGTTCCCGACAGGAAACAGCCCCTTGTTTTGTTTGTTATTATTATCAACAGTTGCGCTTCCCTTCGCTGGCATTACCCAGATCAGGTTCAAAGGGTTTGATCTCAGGCCCTCAGGCCACCCCATGTCAATGAACAAATAAAAACTAGTACCGAAAGACAATGGATGTCAATGAAAAACATGACGGCTGGAAATAATAATTCCCCGACAACTTCGGGCAATGTTGGTGCTTCTGGATCCCCGCTTCCGTGTCAATCCTTGTATCCTGCGGATTGACACGGCCGAATGATTTGCCATAAACAGGCAGTGTATGCTAAGCTGAAAAAAATATAATTAAAAGTGAGATCATAATAATGGATCATGTTATCGGCGTAATCGGCCTGGGTTATGTGGGTTTGCCCCTTGCAGTAGAGTTTGGCAGGGTGTTTGACACAATCGGGGTTGACATCAATACAGACCGGATCACAGAACTCAGGCAGGGAACAGACCGGACAAAAGAGACAAACACTGAAGAAATCAGGGAGGCTTCTCATCTTGTTTTCACCAGCGATATAGAGAAAATACGCCCCTGCAACACCTATATAATAACCGTTCCCACCCCCATCGACAAATATAAACGCCCTGATATCTCTGCACTCCTCAAGGCGAGCGATATGGTTGGTTCTGTATTGTCAAAGGGAGATATCGTTATCTTTGAATCCACGGTTTACCCGGGATGCACAGAGGAAGACTGCGTGCCGGTCATGGAAAAGGCCTCCGGGCTCCGGTTCAACCAGGGGTTTTTTGCCGGATACAGCCCGGAGAGGATCAATCCCGGGGACAAAAAACACAGGCTCAAAAACATAAAAAAGATCACATCCGGATCAACCCCGGATACGGCAGAAATAGTAGACCGGCTGTATAATACGATTATCGCAGCAGGCACACACCCGGCCCCCTCCATAAAGGTGGCAGAGGCGGCCAAGGTGATAGAAAACACGCAAAGAGACATAAATATCGCGTTTATCAATGAACTGTCCATGATCTTTGCCCGCATGGGCATAAGGACAAAGGACGTTCTGGATGCAGCACAGACCAAATGGAACTTTTTGCCCTTTGAACCCGGGCTTGTGGGCGGCCACTGCATCGGAGTGGATCCATACTACCTCACGCACAAGGCAGAGGAGACAGGCTACCTGCCCCAGATGATCCTTGCAGGCAGGCGCATCAACGACGGCATGGGCCGCTATGTGGCCACCTCGCTTATCAAGATGCTTATCCGGAAAAAACACCGGATAAGCGATGCCCGTATCCTGGTCATGGGCCTGACCTTCAAGGAAAACTGCCCGGACATACGCAATACAAGGGTCATGGATGTAGTAGAACAGCTGAGGGATTTCAGCTGTTCTATCGATGTATTTGAACCAGAGGCAGACCCGGACGAGGTAAAACAGGTCTATAACATCGACATCATTACAAGGGCAGATTCTCTAAAAAAGGGCTATGAAGGGATCATCATGTGCGTTGCCCATGATGCCTTCAGGGATATCGACATAGAGACCCTGCGGGCCAGGAACTCAGTGGTATACGATGTCAAAAACATCCTCAAGGATGCGGATGCCTGGCTATAAGATCATGTTTCGGAATCTTTGATCCCTGAATATTTTTTCTGCAATTCATCAATGATCCGTCCGGGATCACTGTTGAGCAATGATTGACCCACCCTGGAATAGACCGTATCCATTTCAGGTGCTATGCCCATCAATCTCTGGAGAGAAAGTCCGTCGATCACGGCAACCATGATTGCTGCAAACGCTCTTGTTATATCTGATTTCGGGATATCAAAGAATGCGCCCAGGATTTCCTCGGCACTCTCGATCCAGGCCTCATACTTTTCGCCGAAGCTGGACAACAACTTGCTGTTTCCTGATACGGCTTCCTGCACCAGGTAAAAGAACAACCTGTTTTCTTCAACAGAGCCAATCCTCGTGGAAAAGATCGAAAGGACAAACCCTTCCAGTTCATCCCTTGACATCTCCTGGTCTTTGATACGCCGAGCTGTATTCTGCGCTGCGCTGGCGCTTCTATTTGTGATTTCGTAAAAAATAGAGTCTTTTGACTTGAAATAATAGTAGAGCTTGCCATTGCTTATGCCTGCCTCTGTGGCGATATCACGCAGAGTGGCATTCAATATACCCTTGCGTGAAAGGACCCGTCCGGCCGCCTCCAGTATATTGTCTATGTTTTTTCCTACCTTTTCTTTCATCTGGAGGGTTGCCATATCAATACCTTCTTTACACTTAGCATATTCTGATGCAGACCGGCAACAGACAAAACGGCATTATATCGCGATGCCTGCTGCCGGCATTATTCATCTATATAGATTTATTCAGTATATTGCGACGCTGTTCTTCGTCCAGCGCGCCCTTGATGATGTATCTATAATACAAGGCAATACCAGCACTCGCAAGGACACCCAGCCCGATGAGTTCTCCGGTATTCAATCCGCCCAAGGGATTGATTGGGGTATAGAGCAGCAGGCAGACAATGGACAGAATGGTTGCCATGCCTCCGATAAAACCCCCTGCAGGTATCTTATAAGGCCTGTTCATCTCGGGCCTGGTTCTGCGTAAACGCAGGAAAGACAATGAAACCATGAACCAGATCACAACGATGCAAAAACCAAGGACATCGATAATACCAACATATACGCCCTGGCTTGTCCCCATTATGGTGCACAGACTGCTGATGACAAAGACAGCAATGATTGCATTGGATGGCGTACCATGCCGGCTGCTTAGATGGCTGAAGGATTCCGGCAGGAATCCAACCCTGCCAAGCGCAAACAATAGGCGGCTGCCAACCAGATATGCCGCGTTCCATGAGGTCAGCATGCCTATCAGCGCAGCAATGGCCACAAACAACCTGGGGGTACTGGAATTAAACAGGTTTTTCATGGCATCGAGGACAACTACGCCACCACTGCCTCGGATCGATTCCGGTGCGGCAAATGACAGGCCCAGGATAATCATGATATAAAAGATGACACATGCCCAGACCGTGATGATAATCAATTTACCGATTGTCCGGGGAGCAACGTTTGTCTCTTCTGTTGCCTGAGCAATGGCATTGAACCCGGCCATAAAAGAAGGGACCATAAGCATTACCATGGAGATGCCGGCAAGATTATTGATCAAGGGCCGGGCGTTTTCCACGCTACCCAGGGTGACCCCGCTGAAGACGAAAAAGACGGATGCGCACAGCAGGACAACTACGGTGATGCTCTGGAATATACCGGATAAGGCACCACCACGATAA
>JAYEKR010000010.1:0-6674 GCA_034661115.1 Thermodesulfobacteriota bacterium
TTGAATATAAGCAGATCGGCCCTTTATTACAAGCCGAGGCCCGAGGACACTGAGGAGATTGCCATATTAGAGGCGATATTGGAGGAGATGAAGAAACACCCGTTTTACGGTTATAGAAAGATCGCAAGTAACTGCTCAGTGTAATTTCTATTTATGTTAATTGTGCAGGAGAAAATCAGGCAGAGTGCCTTGGAATAGACATTCCAAGGCATAAGTTGAAGAGACGCCATGCTTTCGACAGGTAGACAGGTACCCCCGAATTCGACAAAAGATTTGTGCGCCATCAATTGATCGGAAGCACCCGGATATTTTTTGTTGAACCTTGGTCATGCGAATATCTCTTTCGCCCAGATTGTTAGTAAATGGGACGTAGTCGATTTCCATGAATCGGAGCACGTCATCTTCAAAGATTCTTAACCGTTCCAATAAATTTCTGGATTTCGTTTTTTTGACCCGCCCTCGCTTACCTTTTTCCTTGGGTGGCGGTTCCGGGCATTCACAATCGGCCTGTTTGAGCAGGTTTTTGTAAGTTTTTCGAAATTCCCGTGATTTATTGATGTCCAGTGCGCCACCGGCATCAATAACCTTGCTGTTGATTTCCTCCAACAAGGTTTTCATCTGTTTGGCCCACTCTTGTTCGTCCTGCTCCCAGGCTCGTTCCAATTCTCTTAGGTGATGAGCATTGCATAGGGAGTGGGTGCAAGTATATTTAAAGTATGGCTTCCAGTGGTCATGACATAGGATCCCTTTATAATGGGGTAGAATTCCCAACGCATTCATGGCATCGGTACCCCTTTTAGCGTGAGGGAAATAGCAGGTCCAGAGGTCATTGCTCATGCAATGCAACCAATGCCGCTTGCCACCAACATTGATGCCGGTTTCATCAGCATGAGCCAGTCTGGCGATCTTTAATTGGTCTTGAACACGTCTTTCAACATCACTCAAAGAGTCAAAAGCTTCTTTATTAAAGTTGAAAATCGACCCCTCGCTGATAGGGATATTAAGTTGATCTGCAAAATACTCTTGCACCCGATTATAGGGAAGTAATTGATATTGAGACATGTAAACTGAATGGGCCTTAATCCGGGACCCGTATTGAACCGCTTTGTTTACCCCTTTTGGAAAAGGTGCCACATACTGGTTGCCGTGTTGATCCTTTAGAATTTGACTTCTATATTCAGTAACAACCCTTGTGATGTCGATATCAAATACTTGACGTGTTTCATATCCTATTTGAGAGTATTGTTTCCCGGCAGGCAGTGTGCGGCGATCGATCTTGATTTCTTCAACCACATCTGGATTGTCAACTCTCTTGAGAGTTGTGCCAACATGACCGTCTTGACCACCGGTTTTATTCTCAGTCTTCTTTCGGGGTTGTCGTTTTCTGTTTGGATCGCTTGACGGTGATTTGCTACTGTTCTTACTGTTTAAGTTTAATCGATTGACAAGCAGAGTGATAACCAGAATCAAGATTTCAAACATCGATTTTGTGGCTACCGACATTTGATCGTCATCTTGTATTAAAGCTTTCGCTTTCTCGATCGTTTCTTGAATATCAATGTGTTCGATTGTCATCCGATTTTTTATTCTCCGTGTTATTTGAAATCCTTATAACACAGGTTTTAAAACCGGAAAATTGCTTAATATACGGGGTTTCTCGGCACTTTAATTTTTTGTCCGCTATAGGCTACCAACATGACAACAAAAGCTTTCTCGTGGGCTTCTAATAAGGCCTGGGCAATGAAATATGATGCCCTATTGGAAACACTCAAAAAAACAAAAAACGTAAGAAAACCTTGTCAAGTCTTTTTTTTGTTTTTGTCAAAAAATTACAAATTCCGCTGAGCAGTTACTATTTATTTACCCTTAAAGCATGGGCATTACCCATATTAACCTTAAAGAATATGGAAAGCCTGCATCAATTCAGATTGTTTGCCTTTTTTGGATAAAGGGTTAACCTTGAAAAGGCTTGCGATTTTATAGATTGAGACAAAGAAGCCAGCGAAGAGAGTCGAACTCTTGACCTGCTGATTACGAATCAGCTGCTCTACCACTGAGCTACGCTGGCATGCCAAAAGGTTTTGCATAGAAACCCTGCATTGTCAATCCATTGAGTTTAAATTCTAATGAGTTTAAATTCTGATGAGTTTGGATTAGTGAATAACCTGGTGAGCTTGGGTCATTGGATGATCTGATCCATGAATTGCCTGGTGCGTTCGTGAGACGGGTTGGAGAAGAAATGTTCAGGGTCGCCCTGCTCAATAATTTTTCCCTCGTCCATGAAGAGCACCCTGTCCGCGACCTCTCTGGCAAAGCCCATCTCGTGGGTCACCACGACCATGGTCATTCCCTCCTTTGCCAGTTTTACCATTACATCCAGGACCTCTCCAATCATCTCCGGGTCCAGGGCTGAAGTGGGTTCGTCAAAAAGCATGAGCCTAGGTTGCATGGCAAGGGCCCGGGCAATGGCCACCCTCTGCTGCTGCCCGCCAGACAGGTTTGTGGAATATTGATTCGCCTTTTCCCGGATGCCGACTTTTTCAAGCAGGTCAGAGGCAATCCTTATGGATTCGGCCTTTGACCGTTTTCGCACCACCCTTTGTGCCAGGGTCAGGTTTTCCATGACTGTTTTGTGGGGAAACAGATTAAAGGACTGAAACACCATGCCGATCTCTTCCCTGATTTTATTGATATCGGTTTTGGTGTCATGTATATCATATCCGTCCACCCGGATTGTTCCGGCGTCTATCCATTCAAGGCTGTTGATGGATCTCAGCAATGTACTCTTTCCGGATCCTGATGGGCCGATGATGACAACCTTTTCCCCATCATAGACATCCAGAGATACCCGATCCAGGGCACGTAATGTCCCGAAGTGTTTTACGATCCCCTTCATCTCAATCATTTTTCGGTGTTCTTTATTCGTTTTCAATGCCAATCCTGTCCTCCATGATGCTGATGAGTTTTGAAAGGAAGAGCGTAATGAGCAGATATATGAGGGCCACCATTGTATAGGTCTCAAAATAGTCAAAGGATTCCGCTGCGAATTCCCTTCCCCTTCGGAGCAGGTCTGAAACGGCAAGAATGGATACAAGGGAGGAGTCCTTGAGCAGTGCCACAAATTCATTGCCCACCGGGGGCAGGATCGTCTTGAATGCCTGGGGCAGGATGACATGAAACATGGCCTGCGAAGAGCTCATGCCAAGGGATCTGGCCGCCTCCATCTGTCCGTCGGGTATAGACTGGATACCCGCCCGGAATATCTCCCCCATGTATGCGCCGTAGCAAATGGACATGGCCAGGATCGCACTTGTCATGGGTGGCATGTTCACAATACGGCCCAGCGCAAAGTACAGGTAAAAGAGTTGGACCAGCAGGGGGATACCCCGGATCACCTCTACATAGAGGGATGCAATGCCGTTTATAAGGGGGTTCTTTGATATCCTTCCCAGGCCGGTAAAGAGCCCGATAAGAAGTGCCAGCAGGATGGATTCCACGGTCACCTGGAAGGTAACCAAAATACCGTCCGGTACAAATTTCAGGATATCCCAATAGGGGTCAGGGCTTGATATGACAAGGCCCGCTATAATGGCGATGGCACCAAAGAAGGCTACCCTCCAGGCGGTGAACAGGCCCCTGTCTTTTTTGCTGGGGATGGCAACGCCATCCCCAACATCGATAGTCACATGTTTTGTTGTGTCGTCGGCTTGTTTTTTTATCTCAACCACTTGTCTTCTAGCTTTTTGTCAATGTCTTTTTCCTTTACCGCAGCAATCCCTTTGTTGATGATATCAATCAGTTCCTTGTTGCCCTTCTTGAACACAATCCCGTAGACTTCGTCTGTAAAGGGCTTGCCCACGATCTTGAACTTTGATTTATACTCTTCTTTCTGGAGTGCATAGTCTGCGGCAACCGGCGTATCGCATACAACCCCCTGTATCCTTCCAACGGCCATGTCCTCAAAGGCAAGGCCTATTTCATCATAGCTCTTGAGCTTAATACCCGGGACCTCTTTTATCTCCAAGGCACCTGTAGTGCCCATCTGGGCGCCGATCTTTTTGCCCTTCATGTCTGCGAGAGAAAAGATGTTCTTCATGTCTGTGGGTACGATGAGGACCTGTCCGGCTTTTATATAGGGTTCAGAAAAATCAAAGTTTTTCTGGCGTTTTTTTGTAATGGTTACCGATGAGATTACTGCGTCATATTTGTCGATTGAGAGCCCGCCGAAGATCCCGTCCCATGCGGTATTCTTGAATTCCACCTTAATACCCGCCTCTTTGGCCACGGCTGTGAGATAGTCGATGTCAAAACCCACTATTTCCTTGTTTTTATTGACCATCTCCATGGGCGGCCATGTGGCGTCCGTGGCGACAATGATGGTTCTTACCCCTTGTTCGGCAGTGGCCTCCTTTTTTTGATCCTTCTGTTTGTCGCATGAAGACGCAACCATCACTACAAACAATGCAAGCAGAATAATCCCCAATATCTTGAACTTTTTCATAAATCCCCCTTTATTATAATATTATTGAAGTCTTTATTTTCACCATGAAAACCATTTTTTTTCCAGCTCTTTGTCAATGCCCTTTTTCCTGACTATCTCTATGCCGCAGTCAATACCTTTGATCAGCCCTTTATTGGCTTTTTTTACTACAATACCGTAGTACTTGTCTGAAAGCGGCTTGTCAACAATCCGAAAACAAGGCTTGTGTTCTTTTTGTTGTTTCAGGGAGTTTATCGCCATAATACGGTTACATGCAATGCCCTGTATTATATCCCCTTCCAGGTCATCAAGGGCATGCCCTATGTCATCATAGTACCGGGTTTCTATCCTTTTTTTTCTGACCAGAAAGGCGGCAGAGCCCGCTTTGAGAACCCCGATGGTCTTTCCCTTCATGTCATTCAGGCATGTGATTTTTTCAGGCCCTTCGGTTACCACAAGGCAATTTCCAGCATTGAGATATGGCATGGAAAAGGCATATTTATCCTGCCTGTTCTCTGTTAGAATGACAGAGGATATGACAGCATCATGCTCGCCTTTTTCCAGGCCGGGCAGGAGGTCCCTCCAGGGGGCCACCTTGAATCTGACACAAAAGCCCGCCTCAGATGCCACTGCCCTCATGAAGTCGATATCAAAACCGCATAGTTCACCCTTGGCCCCGGTAAATTCCATGGGGTACATGGATGCATCTGTGGCCACTATGATCGGTTCAGTGGCAGCAGAGACATGGGCCATAAAAAAGATAGATATGATTGCCAGAAGATACAGGACAGGGTTTTTCATGCAGATGTATATACCAGAGATCATGAAAGAAAGTCCATAACATGGTTTATATGAAATAAAGATGTCTCCATATATTGTTTTTGTGCCAGCAACGGTTATTTCTTATTTGCAGGCCTTAACAATACGGTGTAATAGTTATAATGGATGAAAGTTGAGAACGCCCTGTATTCTCATGCATCATATATAAAGGGGATCTCGGTTGAATTGCCTTTTTTCAGGTTTCGTTATCTGAAGGTTGAGGGCAATGACAATCAAGCTGTGTCTGATCATAAAAGGATCGGCGCGAGCCATGTTCAAAGAGCGGGATTCACTGTTGCAGACGCCATCCAGGGACAGCCGGGGATCTCCCCTGCCATATCAGTCACTGGGACAGATCCCCTGGTATCCCGTGCCTCTGTTATTCATGAACTTGCCTATGGCCGTATCAAACGTGATGATCCCGGTGGAGGGTACCGGGATATGGAATGTTTCCTTGATACAGTTTTGGCCGGGGCCACTCACATTGATATCATGGTTTGACGACTTCTTCTCACATTGGAGTTAAGATTAAGAAAGAATCTGCCGAAAGATTCTGCATGGTTGAAGACAGGCCGATCGAGGCATTGCAGGTAAGGGAATATCAGGCCGGCGAGACGATTGTCCGGGAGGGTGCATCCAATGAGTGTTTTTATGTTATCCTCCAGGGTGAGGTCCATATCTCTCAGATGGATAAATCAATCCGCATCCTGTCCGACCATGATGTCTTTGGTCTGGAAAATTATTTCAGGGGCATGGTATATTCCACTACGGCCAAGGCAATGAAGGCCTCAAGGGTGGCTACCTATGCGTGTGATATGCTGGAGGATATGGTCTATTCCAAACCCGTCCTCATATCCAAAGTGCTTAAATCAGCATATCTTCAGCTTGAGCAGACCACCTCTGTTGCAGAAACAAACATACCCTACAGCGAGATTATCAACCTGGATGTCAGGGAATATTCAGACGGTGATGTAATCATAGAGGATGGCACCACCGGAACCGAGATATACAAGCTGATAGAGTCCGAGAAAGGACTTGAGGTCCTCAAAAAAGGGGTCAGGATAGCCATGATCAACAGGCCGGGAGATTATTTTGGTGAGATGAGCTTTATCCTCTCAGAACCAAGGAGCGCTACCATCCGGTCTGTAGGTAAAAGCGTTGTGGAGGTCATCCGGATCAGTGAAGATGAATTAGAGGGGCTGATCTATGATAATCCTGATGTGGCGCATAAGATTATCTCCGGCCTGGCAAAAAGACTCAGGCAGGCAAATATGCAGATTGTCAAATAGTCATTATAATATTCGTAACCGTTCACGGAACGTTGAATGTGGAAATTGGAAGTTTGGCCTTTATGCTTTTGTCCTGTTGACGAACG
>JAYEKR010000011.1:0-6668 GCA_034661115.1 Thermodesulfobacteriota bacterium
TGAGGCCCTCGATATCAGCAGGATCGATATCCGCCACAATACTGAGGATTGCCGCCATGGTATCACCGTCAGAGGTCGGGGCCAGGCCATAAAGTGCATTCTCAACAAAGGGTTCGAGTGTATCATTATAGTTCATGCTCAGCAGAGCAGAAAGCCCCTCAAGGATACCCTGCGTATCATCCTGCAGCAAACCACCAGAAGAGGTCAAAATTGCCTTGAGGTCATCCTTGGCCTGATCTGTCTCCAAAAAATCAGCTGCTGCATTGAGGACATCCGACATTACCTCTGAATCGATCTGAGGCCCATCCGCGGTCTCCTCATCATCCGAGCCGGACAGATAATCAAGGGTGTCGCGAAGATCACCCACGCTCAGGTCAAGGTCTGATTCTTTAACTGCATCGAGGGTGTCATCCAGATGATTGTAGATAGCAGCATAGTCGCCGCTGGAATCAACGGCACTGTTTGCAATAGCCATCAGGTCGTCAAACTGCTCCTCCTCTATATCATTGATGGTGATCCCGTCCATCACATCACCCAAAAGGTCATCATCCTCTTCCATATTCAAAATGGTATACTCCAGGATGGGATATATATTCTCTGTCAGGACATCCCTTCCTGTCTGGTCCAGGATCTGGTTTAAGAGCATGCCGATGTTCTTTCCTTGTGCATTATCCTGGGCGATCATAGCCGCCAGCTCTATCATGGCATCAGATGCCTCTGAGACCACGGCTCCCTCTGCGCCCGGGCCGGCCGCCTGCTCTGCCTTCATCATATTATAGACGTTTTTCATGATGGCCAGCGTGGTTTCATAGTCTGCTGTCGTGGCATCACCACTGACTGCAAGGGCGTTGAGTGTATCGACAATACCCTGAAGCTCGACCAGCAGATCATCCGCGTTCATGTGCCCGATCATATTACTCAGGTTCGGATAATGACCCTCTGCAATAAGCTCCTCTGAGTTAAGCCCTTCAAAATTCAGGCTCGCAGGATTATCCCTGTCCTCGTCCTTGCGTTTGTCACAACCGCCCAGGACAAGCCCGAAAACCACTATAAGCATTAGGATCAATGTATTAATCTTCTTCATCACGCCCTCCTTCCCTGAAAAAAGCAATCTTTGTGCCACTATGGACCGACAAGGCCATATCAGAAAAAAACATTTAATATCATTGCATTAGAAACCAAACCACAAATCCACCCTACCGTGGAAATCAAAAAAACAAGGCCCGGATGGAAAATTTTTACACACAATAAGAAAAACTTTACCCCTACTGCAGGCAACAACCATAAACAAGGAGATAACATATAGATTTCTCAGACACATTTAACCCTACAGCAAAACACTGTATTTCAAAAAACAGATGCCACTCAACCCGGTTTATTAATCAATAAAGGAAGATCCCTCCCGGGTCAAGGCGTTTGATAAAAAAACCTGGTTTTTTGGATCTCTTCGGTGTGTTTATCCTAAAAAGCCTTACGCCTGAATCCCTTATCTGGGGTTTACCCGTATGGGCAAAGCTCCGTGTCTGCCCTGCCTGTGACAGGAAACAAGCAATGGCTAATCACAAAGGATTGCCCCTGCTAAAAGGGGAATATCCCTGTATTATCCGGGAAAAACCGCTTCCTGTCCCCGACTGTAAAGCCTGCACACCCGGACACCTGATTACAGACCCCCTTCCATGCCTGGATATCCGAGACATCCCTGATATTCAGGCATATCTCCCTGGTCTCAGCGTATACGCGGACTACCCTGGCCTGAATATTGATATCCAGGCCATCAAAATCCACCTTGACCCATCCCCCTGATAATTCAAGCATATCGGCAGGTGTCAGGTGCAGTGATCCATGGCCAAATGGAAGCATCTTCATCCTTATACCTGACATGCTTATATCCATTGTCCTGGATCGCTGTCTGGTACAACCATCAAACCCGGTCACCTTTTCCCTGTGATGGAGGCTTCCAAGCACAAATGCATCCGCATCCAGTAAAACCTTTGACCTTCTGGCCCCCCTCTTCTCCCTGACTACAGTGTCTGACAACATTATTCTTCTTTCGTCTTATAGAAGAATTTTCTTTAATCACTCAGGGTTCAATGGATACGCATCGAGGTGTTGACAGGTCGGATAAAAGATGGTTATTGAATATTCTGGCAATATCCTAAAAACAGGGGCTTTATAAAAGGCTTGCGCCTGAACTCCTATTCGGATTCTGCCTTACCCGGACATTACCCGTAAAGGCTTTACCCCCGATTTATTGAACTGTTACATATTTCGGACATAGATAGGAGCAACCATTGAAAACACACAAAAAATACAGACTGGTCGGATTCTGGCCCAGGGCATGGGCCACAATGGTTGACTCTATGCTGTGCGCATTGATAACAATGCCGCTGTTGATATTGACTCTTGGTGGGCATGGCATGGGGTCCATACTCCCTGCCAGCCGGGCAACCTATCTCCTCATATCCTGGGTTCTTCCAGCGGCCGCAGTAATCACCTTCTGGATATCAAAGATGGCCACACCAGGAAAGATGCTCATATCCGCAGTCATCGTTGATGCCGATACAGGGATGAAGCCATCAAATGCCCAGCTCATCGGACGCTACCTCGCCTTTTTGCTTGCCCTCCTGCCCCTCGGGATGGGCATCATATGGGTCGCCTTTGACAAGAAAAAACAGGGCTGGCATGACAAGATCGCCAGAACCATGGTCGTACAGATGACCACCCTGGCAACAAACCATGATGACACTGGAAAAACAGGTTATGATTGAGACCTTTTCATCAATACTGACAGAGATCATGCGGCTCCTTGAGATAGATCCGGGACCGATCATACATTCAGCCGGATCTGTTCACAATGATTACGCAATGGCAAGATCCCTCAACACGGCCTTTTTGTCCCAACTGGCAGGCAGATCTCACCCCTCATATAAAAAGGGCAAGGAGATCCTTCAGGCAGGGTCTAAAGAAGGCCCCTTAAAGCCGGTTGCCGCATTCTACCTGAAGATACTGCCCCGTATCCACGCGGAGATAGGCCGGGAATGCACCCCGGGATCTGAATTTGACAGCCGGATGATACAACTCAAAGACACACTCAAGACCCAAGACCACGGGGCAAAAGGCATTGAAGAAGCAATATGGGGGGTGTTTTTCCCGGAGGCAAGAGACATACGCGGGCACAGGCAAAAGGCCATCGCAGCACTGCGCAATACACGCAGGATAGAGATCACCGCACTCAATGAAAACCCCATCAAAGACCCGGCTGCAGAGATCCTCTTTACCGCCAATGCGCTCCTTGGTCTGCCTGGAGACAAAACCCCTGTTGAAGACCTCGACCTCAGCGATGAGATCAAAGATGCCCTGCACCGGATAAAGGACGAGCCCCAGGCATACTGGTATGACCACCCCGTAGAAATCGGGGTCGCGCAAAAAAACAATGAGATCATCTACGGCCTAAAAGGCCTGGATGATGCAATGCAGGCCGATCCAGAACAAAGAGGCAATCGTATAAGCTGTGTCCTGTCCCTTTCAACCACGCACAAGGGACTGCACCGGATTGCAGGCAGATACATCCGGGAGGAACTTGAACGCGCAGGCAGACTCAAGGCAGTGGATGCCTTTGTATTCACAGAAGAAGATACGCAGGCGATCATAGATGAGTGCCTTGTCCCTGCGGCCGGGCATTACCTGGGCATTCCGGATGCAGCCAGTGACCTGGACATGTTCGGGGTGGATGGAAAATACGGCCGCCACTACAGCTTTCTCAAGGCAATCTCCGCCTTCTGGAGGGTCTTTATCGATCCCCGCAAAAAGGCGACTTTTAAAATCGACCTGGACCAGGTCTTTATCCAGAAAACCATCATCAAAGAGACCGGGACATCGGCCCTGGGGCATTTCAAAACCCCGCTGTGGGGGGCAAGGGGCAAAGACTCCATGGGGAATACGGTGCAGCTGGGCATGATAGCAGGGGCCCTTGTCAACTGCAAAGACATGGAATTTTCCCTTTTTACCCCGGATATAACCTTTCCTGATCAGGACCTGAAGCCGGACGAATATATCTTTTATTCCAGATTGCCTCAGGCCCTTTCAACGCAGGCAGAGATGATGACCCGATATACCCCCAAAGGGCCGGACGGAAAAGACTCATGCATCGAACGTATCCATGTGACCGGGGGCACAAACGGCATACTTATCGATGACCTTGTCCGATACCGCCCCTTTACCCCGTCTTTTATAGGAAGGGCCGAGGATCAGGCCTATATCCTCTCTGTACTGGACCAAACAGGCCCCAGGCTCGCATATGTACATGAACCCGGATTGATCATGAGGCATGACAAGGAGGCCCTTGTTCCAAAGACCATAGCCGCAGCATCCACATCAAAGCTCATTGGAGATTATATCCGAATATTGATGTTTAGCGCCTATGCATCCATGCTCGAAACCGGAATCGACAAGATCAAAGGGCTCCTCGATCCCTTTACCGGCTGTTTCATCACAAAACTGCCCCTGAGTGTTGTTGCACTGCGCATGGCTCTAAGGGCCGATGCCCTGTTCGCATCCGATCAGGGGACAGACGCCATGGATCTCCTGATAAACGCATCCAAACGCATCACACAGACCATAGACCTTGTCAGCGGGTTGCCTTCACAGATCGAGAAAATATACAAAAAAGAACGCGCTGGGTGGGACCTCTATTACGAGATCCTGCGCCACATCGAAAACGCACTGGATCAGGAAGACCCCTTTGCCATTGAACTCCGAAAAAAGGCACAGGACATCGTGTCCCATACCCGGGGGTGATTGACTCGGGAGATATAATCCGGTATTTCTTTGATTATTATGGATATCAACAAAATGATAGGCACCATACAAAAAAGAGAAGACTTCAAAGATGTCGGGATGATACTCTGCCACTACGGCGTGGTCAGGGGCTCCTCCAGGGACGGCAGGCCAGTGAACAGACTGCGGGTTGAGGTCAACCGGGATATGGTCAAAAAAATCGTCAGGGAACAAAAAAAACGCCCCGGCATCTGCGAAATCCTCGTGGAGACCAGAGAGGGAGAACTCATGGTCGGGGACGATCTCATGGCCATTGTGGTTGCAGGGGACATAAGGGACAATATCATCCCGGTACTCTCAGATACATTGAACGCCATCAAGACACAGGCCATAAAAAAAGAAGAGGCCTTTCTCACATAAAAAGGGAGTATCTAAAAACAGAGCAGGGCCCTCCAGATGAACTACCCCGCAGCAAGCTACGGGGTATCAAAACTTTCTAAGGGGGTAACCGTTCACGGAACGTGCTTTCCGCGTCACCCCCGCGAAGGCGGGGGTCCAGAAACGTGAATTATCTGGAACACTGGATTCCCGCCTTCGCGGGAATGACTGTGGTAGTGTTCCTGTTATTCAAGCTGTGAACGGCTACCTAAGGGGAATAGGCCTTTCGCAGCAAGCTGCGGGGAATTAAACCCTAAGAGAGATTAAACCCTAAGAGAGATTAACAGGGACAAATTATCTTGTCGGCAGAGAGGATATCTTCATCTTGACTCACTGAATCCAGTATGATAGCCAAGCATTGCGTGGGGCCGTAGCTCAGCTGGGAGAGTGCGTGAATGGCATTCATGAGGTCGAGGGTTCGATCCCCTTCGGCTCCACCATATCTTAAAAAACATAGCCGTTCACGGCTTGAAATGGAAAAACGTTCCGTGAACGGTTACACATTTTTCAATTTTCAAGCCATAAACGCTTACCTTTGAATTTGGGAAATCTATCAAAAAAACAAAAGATATTTCATTTGTCTTCACCCTTGTGGTGTAAGTCCGTGGATAAAAAGGTTTTGACCCTGCGTCCCTGAGGTGAATGTTTTTCCGTCCTGGTTGTGAGCGCAGCCCATGCGGGGTTATAAAAAATGACAGGAACACCACCACAGTCATTCCCGCCTTCGCCTGCCTGCAGCAGGCAGGCGAAGGCGGGAATGACTGTTATCCTTGTGATATTATATAGGATTCTAACTCCGCGTCCTCTGCGCCTCAGCGGTGAGGCCTTTTTCCCGTCCTTGGTTGTGAGCGCAGCCCATGTCCATGCGGGTTTATGTGAGCATGAAGACAGACAAACATACATCCTGATCCAGGGAACCCCCCTGGTCATGGAAATCTCCCGGTGAACCTTAAAGCTGCACTCCAAACTTCATTCTTTCCTTGCGCCCCCCTTTCTTTTGTGTCAGGATAATCAATCAAAGAGCAGAATATATGCGCATGAATACAATCACTGCATGCCGGCCTGCCCGGCAGCATATAATAAAGGAGATTATTATGAAAACCCGTATCACTGAACTCTTCGGAATCGAACATCCTATTATCATGTCCGGCATGAGCTGGGTAAGTGTACCAAAACTCGTAGCTGCCGTGAGTAATGCAGGTGGACTGGGAATCCTTGCCACAGGACCCCTTGATACTGTGCAGACAAGAGAGTCAGTCAGAGAGATCAGGCGCCTCACAGACAAACCCTTTGGTGCGAATGCATCCCTTCTCTTCCCCGGCGCAAAGGAAAATGCACAGGTATTGCTTGAAGAAAAGGTCCCTGTAATCAACTTCGCCCTTGGAAAGGGTGACTGGATCTGCGACGAGGCCCATAAATACGGCGGCAAGGTCGTTGCGACCGTAGTAAACCAC
>JAYEKR010000012.1:0-6667 GCA_034661115.1 Thermodesulfobacteriota bacterium
TCGCCACACATCTTCGACGTAGCCACCTTGGGTTTAAAAACCTTCTTGACTAACACAAAGGAAAATGTTAAAGTGTTTATGTGGTGAAGATAAGACACCTTTTTTGGCATTCATTTAATGTATGCTGTACGATGTTATGTGCAAAACCCTTGTAATTAAATTTTTTGTGTTTGATCTTCAACAAAAATTATTGAGGGGGTTTTTATGAATAGACTGTACCTAGAGTGGCTGTGTATTATCGGCGTCATGATCCTTGTCATGAGCGGCTGTGGGGCCGACTCCGATCATTCCACAGCACCCGCAACAACTGCATCCGGCACAACCGAGGCCAATACCTTTACAGATACGCCGGAAAACGGTTCCATCGAAGAGCTTGAAGAGATCCTTTCAAAACAGGGTCTGTGCCTTGAAGAGCAGGTAAAGTGCACAGACCCTGATAGCGGCAAGACATATACCGGGTACAAGGCCGCATTTGAAGGCAAGTTTTCAGAGGGCGTATATGGGTATTACGACGACTTGGAACACCACGGTCCTGTCCAGAAATACGGCATGATCCTTTCAGGTTCCCCCTACTCCATTGGCTATCAGTCCGGATACCTTCAGCCAGAGGGCCTCAAGCAAATGACCACAACCTTTGTCGAGGAGGCGCTCCTGGCCCAGTTTGGCATGCTCGGCATACCCATTGAGGCAGACACACCTGAAGGCGATGCGGTTTTTGAATTTTTTTACAACAAGGCCTATGACCTGTGCATAGAAGAGCTCGCCAGGATCAATATGGTCAATGACTCAAGCACCATCCCCTTATACATGATCGAGGAGATGCATGGTCTGGTCCAGGGGGCAAATGACGCCATCAAAGACAAGGGACTTGACATAGAGGCGGTTGAATTTGTGAATGTTTTCGCCATCAACGAGGGGATCGACGCCCTCTTTACCCTCATTGCCAACTGGATATTCCAGAGCCCTGACCCGGGGGACGTCGAAGAACTCAGACAAATCCTTCAGGGCCCCGGAGTATCTCATGGCGATGATATCATCATCACACCGGACAACAGGATTCTCTTCCCGAAGATAAAGGAACTCCCCTTCCCGCAGTTTGGATGCAATGGGTTTGTTATAGGCAATGACATAACCGCGGATAACAAAACCTATCACGGACGGGATTTCATGTTTGCAACCGGAGGGGTCTATCAGGACCTGGCGACCATTACAATCTATCTGCCGGGTGAGGGATACCCGGAAGACAGTCTTGCCTTTGCAGCCATAAGCGCGCCCGGATGGGTGGGCCAGCCAGTCGGCATAAACGCAGAGGGCCTGTCCTTAGGTGTGGATATATCCATTACCAGCGCCTTTGCATCCAAACCAGGTGTGGGCTGCCTTATGGTGGTCAGGGACATGCTACAGCACAAGGGAAACCTCAAGGATGCCATTGCCCGCACAAAACAGTTTCAACGAGGCATGCCATGGATTTATGCCCTTGGTGATGACCAGGATGATCCGGACTACGGTTACGGCGCGGTTATTGAGGCAGGGAGAAGCAACCCGAACTTCACCGGCCCTGACGTGCTTCCTGAATGGGAACAATGGCTCCTCAAAGGCATGCCTGTTGACCTTGGCGACATGGTCATTCAGCTTGGCCCTGACCTCATCACCCCTTTGGGAGAAGAACTGCCCGAAAGGGGAATCATGGTCCGGGGATCACATTGGGAACTCCCGGATGCATACACAAACGTCAATATAACCCTGCCGATCGATGACCCCTTTTATGAGGATCAGGGACGCTTTGATGTGGGATTCACCTTCCCGGACCCGATCGAAAAGGATGACAATATCCTGTGCGTAACCAACCACAATATGATACCGCGCATGCGCATGGCACAGATGCATCCGATCGTACTCCTGGGCTACGGTATAGGGCCCCTGCCCGAATCAATCTGGCGCTACGAGACCATGCTCGGACGCATCGAAGAATTCAAGGGTGATATCTGTTTCTTCAATGCCCCAGACACAGCCGGAGGCACCAATATATCAGGGTATACAGATCGACCGGATCAGGGCAGTGCCGCCTGGATCATTGACTTTTTGAATACAACCCGCGAAGGTGAATACAATACCCATTTCTACGAACATTACGGCAAACCCATTGACGGGGAGATCGAGGGTCACCATGTAATCATGAACAATACGGACAGGGAACTGAGGGCATTGTTCGGATACATGACCGACCCATGGGTCGGAGTACAGCTAATGCCCTTTGTCGATTGGTGGGAGGCCAGAAGCAGCACCGCGTCTGACCAAAAATAAAAAAAGGGGTAACCGTTTACCCGGCGGTTACCCCTGAAATTCGAAATCAGAAACTGGAAAAACCCGGACCATCTGTCTCACCACCACTGTTATTCCCGCCTGTCTGCGTGCGACGCACAGGCAGGCAGGGGTGACGAGAAAAGCACTTCCCGTCTCCGTTCTCCTGTCTCCGTTCTCCTGTCTCCCGTCTCCGTTCTCCCTTAATCCCGGTCCATATCCAGGAGGCCCTGCCGGATATTATCACGGATCAGGGAGATCACCTCCATATGGTTGATGGGTATACCGTCCAGTTCTTCACGTATCTCACGTGTGTCCAGGGTATACTCCTGTGCGTTTTTGTGATGGGTATAGCAAAAATCGATATCCGGATTCCCCAGTATCAACATGGCAATAACACCTGGCATGTCGCCCAGGGGCTGCCGGTCAATATGGGAATACTGGAACGAGGCCCGAATCATTGTACCCTTGCCTGGCTGCGATTCTATGGAAAATGCCCCGCCCGCGGCATGCGAGGCCTGTGAGAGCATCGGGAGCCCCAGACCAATACGCCTGACCTTTTTGGTCGTAAAAAAAGGATCCATGGCCCCTTCAATCCCTTGAGAGTCCATGCCGATACCATCATCTTTTATCTCCAGGGACAGAATATCCCCTTTAACATCTTCAACTATCTGGATCTGTACAAGGATTGCCCCGGCCCTCGTGGAATTCTCCGCGATATCCAGCACATGGAGGGCCAGCTCAAGCATGGTAAGGGTCCAGGATGCATCTGCCCTGCGTATGATTCAGGGCCATGCGTATCTCTGCCAGACTGCCGCTGTCAAGACTCATCATGGTATGGGCGCTTGAGAGATCCCGGATATAGTGGGCATCCGAGGATTGAATAAAGGGATATCCAGACAATTCGGGATATCGTTGTCTGGCCTGTGGTATGGTCATCCTGGATGATATCTCAAGGGCGTCAAAGCCTGCATCAGGGGACACAAACCCGAGCTGGGAAATAACGCTGAAAGAACCCCGGTCGATATGCGCGGCAATGGCAAGGCCGCAAAGGGAATGGATCTTATCCACAAGACTCTTAAGCGCAATGGATGTAGCCCCGATCAGGAGCCGGTCATTGAATCCCTCCACCTCATCAAGCTCATTGACTATTGCCTGTATGCCAAAGACATCCTCATTGTTTTTCCCCTCAAGGTTTGCATAGACAAAGGTTTGAAGTTTTTCAAGGGCATCGAGCTCATCAAAGACGGCCAGGACATGGGCCTCTTCCCGGGTACACACCTCCATGCCGGGGAGAACCACCAGGGGCATGTCTGCTGCGACCCTTTGTACATACTCCACGTTCTCTGATGCATTGTGATCGGTTATGGCGATCACATCCAGCCCCTGCCTCAGGCATTCATGAACAATGGCCGCTGGATACATGTCCAGATCTGCACATGGAGAAAGGCAGGTATGGGTATGCAGATTTACCCTCAATTGCTGAAGCATTCATTTTGTCCCATGGTATACAAGCACCATAACCGGCCATCCATAAACCCTCCTCTGAACAAAGGTCAACACTGAGAGATTGTCCAAGGATAAACCCTTGACCATTCCGGGTAATTGTAACTACCCGAAAGAATTACGCCTGAACCTTGAAAACCCACGGGGAATCTGCATTCCCCGGACAGCCTCCTATCCTTTTTCCCGATAGTGGAGCAGATGATAGATCCTGCCAACGGCCTCGAACTCTGGCATCCTTGTAACCATGACCGGCATGCCCTCTGAACGCGCCTTTTCAAGGGTGGCATCCTCAGGAATGGCCCCCTGGGTAATCAAGATACCGGAAAGATCATTCAGGCAGGCAACGGCAATGATGTTCTGGTGAATCTGCCTAGTTACCCAGATATCTCCCCTGGAGCTGTTCGCCATCACATCGCTGAGAAGATCACCGGCATAGCCCCCGGTGACCTCGTTTTTAAGTCCCTCATGACAGCATTTACAATCACATTCGAGTTTATCGATAATCCCATTCAGGTCCATTTCTTCCCCCCCTGCTGGATCTTTGCCTGTCCGGATCCTGACCCCTGAAAAACATGGAGGCAGGCGCTCACAGATCCATTTTGGTGCTGTCTGTTCGTATTGTACATTTCAAAGATGTCCCCTGCCCTGGAACAGAAGAGAGCTCGAATGTATCCGAGAATCTCTTGATATTCGCCAGGCCCATGCCCGCGCCAAAACCCAGCTCCCTGATCTCGTCATCGGCCGTGGAAAACCCCTCTTCAATGGCAAGTTCTATGTCCTTGATGCCCTGCCCCTGATCCACCGCCTCAATCGTGATCACATCATTATCCACGTGGTAAAAAATGGTGCCGTGGTCTGCATAGGATATGATATTTACCTCTACCTCAAAGGTAATGATCGCAACCCGGCGAATGATCTCATTGGACATCTTCTCTGCCAGAAAAACCTTTTTTAACCGGCCGGAAACCTCGCCGGCGTGATCAAATCCCCGGCCCAGCACAAAAAAACTTCCGCTGACATTATTTGTCATGCGTTTCATCTGTTTCAGGAGAACATACCTCCCGGATACAGCCGGTCATGCCCGCCTGGTAAAGCCGGCCACAGGTCTCAAAAAGGATATACCGGGTCCGAAGGAGAGGTATTTCAAGTTCACGCGCGATATCAATCGCCTGTTTAGATGGCATCTTGCCACGACAGAGCAGTATGGCTGCAATATCCTGCGCATAGGCGGTCCTCACGGACTGAGGATTTGTGACCCCGGTGATGAGAAGGCTCTTGGGCCGGGCAAAGGCAAGCACATCACTCATCAGATCGGCACCAAACGCGGTCTGAATATCCAGATCCATCTTGTCATGGCCAATGACAACCTCTGCATCAAGTATCTTCATAATCTCATCAAGTCTCAAGGAATGACCCCGTCTTTATTTTTATCTGAAACTAGCATTGAAATCAAAACAGTGTCAATCCTGAGGAAAGCCACAACTGGCACCATTGAAAAAAAATATATCCGGAAAAACAGCAGGAATAATACCCTGACATCTTTTAAACCAAATATAAAGGGAACCCCCCTTTATATTTGGGTAACCATTCACGGAACGTTGAAATTGGAAATTTGGCCTTTATGCTTTTGTACTGTTGACAAACGCATTCAATTTTGGCCCGAGTTGTTCAACCTCGTAAACTCGTTTCATTTCTCCCCAATTTCTAATTTCCAATTTCCAATTTCAAGCCGTTCACGGCTATTTCAAGCCGTGAACGGCTACATATTTGGTTATCTATGCCTTATTGTTCAATGTGTTCACATACACCATAAAATAGGCAAGGCCCACAAAGATGGCGCCGCCCACTATATTACCCAAAGTTACAGGGATAAGGTTGTTTACAAAAAAGCCTGACCAAGTAAGGGCATCCGCCTTGGATCCAAGGGCAACCACTGCATTTGACATGGCTGCATCACCCTTGAGGACAATACCCATGGGGACAAAATACATATTGGCAACGCAATGCTCAAAACCGGATGCAACAAAGGCCATGATCGGAAAAAATACTCCAAAAATCTTGCCAATCACGTCCTGGGCGGCAAAGGCGAGCCATACTGCAAGGCATACCAGCCAGTTACAGCCTATGGCACGGTAAAAGGCCTCTGCCCAGGAGAGATTCACCTTTCCTGCCGCAATATTTATGGCCGTGGTTCCAACCGCTTCCCCACCTGTATGCCAGAGGCCTGACTTGTACATCATATACACGAGCAGCACGGACCCCAGGAAATTTGCAATCCATACCACCACCCAGTTGTAAACCAGACCGGATGCCTTGATTCGCCCGTTTGCAAGGCCGATGGTCATAAGGTTGTTCCCGGTAAAGAGCTCGGCACCGCCTATAACGACAAGCATCAAACCTACAGTAAAGACCGAACCACCCATAAGCTTTGCCATGCCAAGGCCAAGCTTGTCTGCTGTGCCGGTAACCACCATGGTGCAGAGTTCCGCACCAAATCCTATGTAACATCCAGCGAAGATGCCTAAAATAACCATCTGCAAAAACGGCAGATTCGCCTTTGTTTTTCCCGCATTGGCAACCGCCTCTGCAACCTGTGCCGGTGTGTTAAATCCCATATCTGTTCCTCCTTATTTTTTAAGGCAGCCTATGCCACCTTTTTTATATTTACTGCGCTTACCTTGTATTCCGGTATGCCCGCTGTCGGGTCGAATACCGGATTGGTAAGACGGTTTACTGCCGCCTCGCTATAGTGGAAGGGGATGAATAGCATTCCTTTGTCACATCTGGGCGTGATATCGGCAAATACCTCGATACAGCCACGCCTGGATGCGATCTCGAGGCGGTCACCCTGGGAGATATT
>JAYEKR010000013.1:0-6656 GCA_034661115.1 Thermodesulfobacteriota bacterium
GGATATTCTCTTTTTTGCCTGATAAGAGGAAGATAGCTGTACCCAGGGCGATGATAGTGACCATCACGATTGTTGCAACCACGATGAACACAAGGCTGCGTTTTGATTCTGTCAGGGACTCTTTCTTTGATGGCAGGTCTTGTTCTTTTTCGGCTACAGGGGCCGCCTTTTTGTTTCCCAGCGTGAGGCCTTCATTGTCGATATCTGCCTTGGATTTTTCTTCAAGTCCCAGGCCATCCGTATCAATGTCCGCTTTTTTGTTTGGGGTATCTGCCATTCAAGCCATTATTTGTTGAATATCTGGTCAATCTTTTGTCCCAGGGTTTCGGCAGTAAAGGGTTTTACAATATAATTACTGACGCCTGACTTCACCGCCTCAATAATATTTTCCTGCTGGGCCTCTGCCGTCACCATAAGGAAGGGTATATCCTTTAGCGCCTCATCTCCCCTTACAGCCTTGAGAAGCTCCAGCCCTGTCATTTTTGGCATGTTCCAGTCTGAAACGACCATGTCAATGGATTCCTTCTGGAGGATATCCAGTCCTGTGGTCCCGTCATCCGCCTCAAGAATATTGGTGAATCCAAGTTGTCGCAGGATGTTTTTGACGATCCTTCTCATGGTTGAGAAATCATCTACGATTAGAACCTTCATATTTTTGTCAATGGCCATATTAACCTCCAAGCTGTTTTTTATTATATCGAATGATCCGGCTGAAATCTTTAGCTGCGTATTTCTTTGGATATCTTTTGTGTTTTGGACCGCAATCTCAGGATGGCCTTGGTATGTATCTGAGAAACCCTTGATTCCGTGAACTTAAGCACATGGCCGATCTCTTTCATGGTGAGTTCGTCATAATAATAAAGGGAGATAACTAGGCGTTCCTTCTCGGGCAGCGCACCTATGGCCTGAGCCACCAGATTACGTATTTCGTGGAGATTGATCTTTCCCGATGGCCAGTTTTTTTCATCCTGCATGACATATTCAAGGAGGTTTTTCCTGGAGGTGTCATTGTCGTTTTCCCCAAGATCATCCAGGCTCAGCAATGAAACACTCGCTGTATCAGAGAGGAGTTTGTAGAAGGTGTTGATGTCAATATTCATCTCACGGGCAACCTCTTCGTCCTGTGCAGGTCTTTTCAGAGAGGCCTCAAGCCGTGTATAGGCATTTTCCACCTTTCGGCTCTTCTGTCTTACCGATCTAGGCACCCAGTCCATGGATCGAAGCTCGTCCAGAATGGCCCCGCGGATACGGAATTCCGCATAGGTCTTGAATTTTATGTGTTTGGATGCGTCGAATTTATCCAGGGCGTCAATGAGCCCTATCACCCCGGAATTTATGAGATCCTGAATATCTATATGCGGCGGTAGCCGCATGGCTATACGGCTGGCGATGTACTTTATCAGGGGGGCAAACTCCGTTATCATTTTTTCACGGATCCCTGGATCGAGCTTCTGCTCGTTAGTAAGATCCGGATAAACGTTGTTCTGCATTGCCTTGCCCCTTCACCTCTTTAAAAAATATCCTTTTCATGAAAAACTGGAGGCTTCCGGCATTGTATGATGGATGTGAGCGGTCCATCTGTTTTACAATCCGAGCCAGTCTTTTTGTCGTATCCCCAGAGGGATATGTGTCCACAAAGGTTTTTTGGTTCCTTATACACTCTGATATATATAAATCATGCGGAATTGAGCCCAACATGTCAAGTGTTACATCGCCTAAAAATTTTTCACATACCAGAATAAGTTTTTTTGCCACCTCAGTTCCCTGTGGAACGGATTGTACATTGTTGATGACAAGACTGAAGCGTTTTACGCCGTATCCCTTTCTAAGGACCTTTATAAGGGCGTATGCGTCGGTCATGGATGTGGGTTCAGGTGTTGCTATTACTACTATACGCTGGGACGCTGCATTGAAATACATGACATTTTTGGATATCCCGGCGCCGGTGTCCACGATCATGTAGTCCAGGTTTCCGTCAAAGTAATCAAGCGCATTCATAAAGCTGAGCTGTTGATCATAGGAAAGATCAACGAGTTCCTGTATCCCGGATGACGCAGGTATGATATCTATATCATGCGGGCCCTTGAGGAGGATTTCCTCAATCATACGTTCCCCGTTCAGGACATGCCTTATATTATATTTCGGGGTCAGGCCAAGCATGACATCGATGTTCGCCAGACCCAGGTCGGCATCAAGGATCAGGACTTTTTTACCCATGGAGGCCAGAAGCACGGCCATGTTGACCACCATGCTCGTTTTTCCGACCCCTCCCTTGCCCGAGGTAACAGAGACTACCCGGGGGCCGGATATGTTTTTACCATGGTCCAGAATTTTCCTCAAAGTATGTGCCTGATCTTTCATTGCATGTCTCCCAGACAAAGATCCACTATACCGGTGGATGTTGTTTTCTCGATATCTTCTGGTACCCGCTGTCCTGTTGTCAGGTAGGATATAGGCGTCCTGAACACAAGGTTGTGAGAGATGATGGAACCCTGCACAATGGCCTCGTCTGATTTGGTAAAGATCATGCGGTCGATCCCCAGGCTTGAAAAACTCGTGGTTATACGTTTCATCTCATTGTGTCTGGTTGCAACCGGTATGAGCAGGAATTTGCATGCAGGGATGTTATGGAAAAAGGGTGCCAGTTCTCCTGGATAATCTGTGCCGAAGATTGACCGGCCTACGGTATCAACCAAGATTACATCGCAGTCTTTAAGGCGTACAAGGGCCTTTTTGAACTCATGTTCAGTGGTCGCGGACACAAAGGGTATGTCCAGTATACCTGCATAGATTTTTAGTTGTTCAACCGCGCCTATGCGGTATGTGTCCAGGGTTATGATTCCGGCACGCCTATTTTTTTCCAGTGTGTACCTCGCCGCCAGCTTTGCCACTGTAGTGGTTTTTCCCACGCCCGTGGTCCCCAGAAAGATCTGTATCTTTTTGTCTGTTGGCTTTGAGGTGCGCACGATTTTTTTAAGCAGGCCCTGTATTTTATCCAGGCCGGCCTTATCTCCCAGCCTGGAGAGAATCATTTCCACGAGAGATGCCTCTATTCCACATGATTCCAGGTCCTTGGCCCTTCCTTCGGCAAAAACCCTCTTTGTCCTTGACTGGTCTATAAGCGTTTTCATCATCCCCTTGAGCTCAAAGACCTCGGATGAAATCCTGATCAGGGGGCTGTTATCCTGCCCTGATCCGGACAGGTAGGGCTGCGCCAGATCTTTGTTGTCGAGATGCTGAGTCAAGAGGTCTTCATCATAGTCTATTGCAGCCGTGACCTCAACCATGGGGCGAGCCATCATTCCATACTCGGTATTCCTGAGCTGCTTTGTAGAGATAATTACGGCATCGGATCCCATCTCGGTCATTATCTTTGAGATGACATCCTTCATGGAAAAGGCCTTGTATGTCTTAATTTGCATGTGTGCCCACCATTCCGAGGTTTTTGATCATGATATTGGGGGGGATCTCATTGTGTGAGAGTACCACCAGATCCGGCTGATATCGCTCTGTCAGGCGTTTGAGCTGCATACGGCTCGCAGGTGATGTAAGTAGTATCGGCAGTATTCCCTGTTTGCTCACCCTATCAACCTCCTTGTTAAGTGCCAGCAAGATTTTTTGTGCTTTATCCGGGTCCAATGCAAGATATGAACCATGTTCTGTGTGCTGGATGGAGTTTGAGATGCTTCCGTCTATGGCAGGGTCTAATGCCAGCACATTGATGGTATTGTCCTGCTGGTATGGCGTGCAGATGGTTCGCATCAGGGTTTGTCTGACATACTCCGTCAAAATATCCGAGTCCTTTGTCATGCCTCCGTAATCCGCAAGGGTTTCAAGGATGGAGATCATGTTTTTTATGGGGACCTTCTCTTTTAAAAGGTTTTTAAGTATTCTGAGGACTATCCCTGCTGGAAGTATGGACGGGACAAGTTCCTCCACTACCTTGGGATGTGTTTTGGATACGGTGTCCAGGATGGCCTGGAGTTCCTGACGGCCCAGGAGATCATGTGCATTGTCCTTGATGACCTCGCTGAGATGGGTGGCAATGACCGTTGCAGGGTCAACAATAGTCAGGCCTGCAATCTGCGCGCGCTCACTGTCTGCCTGTTTTATCCACAGGGCTGGCAGACCGAAGGCGGGTTCCTTGACCGGGATACCTGGTATGTCGATATCTTTTTCCTCAGGATTGAGGAGCATAAGCCGGTCAACCATGGCCTCTCCTCTGGCGACCTCTGCATCCTTGAGGATAAGCTTGTACTCGTTCGGCTTGAGTTCCAGGTTGTCCCGGACATGTATGGGCGGAACAATAACACCGAGATCCGAAGCCTGCTGTTTTCTCATGGCCTTGATGCGCGCGAGGAGTTCCCCTCCCTGGGATGTGTCCACAAGGGGTATGAGGCCGTAGCCGACCTCAAAACCCAGGAGATCCATGGGCAACAGGGCCTCTGGATAAGTCTCTTCTTCTTGAACAGCCTCTTGTTCTTGAGGCTCTTCCTGCTGGACTGCCCGCATGCCTGCCCAGCCAAGGGAGCCAAGGGCCAGGGCAACGGCGATGAACGGGATATGCGGCATTCCCGGAACCAGCCCAAAGAAAAAGATAATAACGGCTGCGCTCAGGATGGCCTGGGGTTGAAGTGATAGTTGTTTTGAGAGCTGTTTGCCAAAGGATGAATCGGTCGCGGCCTGGGTAACGATGATACCGGCGGCAGACGAGATGATAAGGGCAGGTATTTGAGAGACCAGGCCGTCGCCGATGGTAAGGATGGTGTAGTTTGTCAGAGCATCGCTGAATGGCATGCCTTGCTGAAGCACGCCAATAATGATCCCGCCGATGATATTGATAATGGTAATGACGATGCCGGCAATGGCATCCCCACGGACGAACTTGGTGGCACCGTCCATTGCACCGAAGAATCGGGCTTCGTCCGAGATGAGTTCCCTGCGGTCACGTGCCTCTACCTCTGTTATCATCCCGGCATTCAGGTCTGCATCGATGGCCATCTGTTTGCCTGGCATGGCATCAAGGGTGAACCTTGCGGTTACTTCGCCTATGCGTGTGGCACCCTTGGTAATGACCACAAAATTGATGATTACAAAGATGACGAATATAATAAGGCCCACAACATAGCTGCCTCCGATAACAAACTGTCCGAAGGTGTTGATGACATGGCCAGCGGCAAGTTGCCCTTCTGATCCGTGAAGGAGGATAAGCCTTGTTGAGGCGACATTCAGCGACAGCCGGAACAGTGTGATTACAAGAAGGAGCGAGGGAAAGATCGAAAAATTCAAAGGGGAGGAGGTATACAGGCTGATCATAAGCACGATCATGGCAATGGTAATGCTGAAAATCAGAAGGATGTCCATGATAAAGGTTGGCAGCGGCACCAGTACCACGGTCAGGGTTACCATCACCCCTAAGGCCATGGCCATATCATTTGATATTTTAATGCGGTTTTGTGCCAAGGTTTCAGGCCCTCTTCTTCATTCCGTATACATAGGCCAGGATTTCCGCCACGGCCCGGTAGAGTTTTTCAGGTATGGCATCCCCTATGTCCACTGTCTTGTACAGTGTACGTGCAAGTGGTTTGTCCTCCACGATGGGAACACTGGATTCACGCGCAACCTCCCTGATCTTTTTTGCTATGGGCCCGGCCCCTTTTGCCAGGCAAATGGGCGCCCCCATCTCGCCGCGTTTATATTGCAATGCCACGGCCAGGTGCGTGGGGTTTGTGATTACCACATCTGCCTTTGGCACCTCTTTCATCATGCGGCGTCTCGCCATCTGCATTTGTATGGACCGGATTCTGCTCTTGATCTGCGGGTTTCCTTCTGTCTGTTTGCCTTCGTCCTTGATCTCCTGTTTTGTCATCATCAGGTCTTTTGTGTATTGCCATTTCTGAAAGGTGAAATCCGCTGTGGCGATAATAATAAACAACCACAGGGCATCCCATAAAAGATGCATTACCGAACGAAAAATAGTCAAAACTATGACGCTGGGGTCGGAATCTATCAATGGAGGTAAAAACGGCACCTCCCTCCTGATGGCCCGGAACGCGACCCAGGCTATGGCACACAGGATCAGGACGGATTTGATGAGTTGTTCCAGTGTCTTGGCAGAGAAAAATTTTTGTTTGAACCCGGATATCGGGTTCAGTTTTGAGAACTTAGGTTTGATGGGATCTGCGCTGGCGATAAAGCCTATCTGCACCAGATTTGATGCAATGCCAACCAAAAGGAATACAAGAAAGATAGGGAATACCATGTCTGCGAGTTTCAGTATGGCCCCGTAAAACACGGTCACTCCAGAATCTTTTGTCCCGTTCCACAGCATGAGATTGTCCAGGTAATAGGAGATCATCCTGGAGAGTTTTGACGCAACAGAGGGTATGTAAAAGTAAAAGGAAAGTACGGTTGTGGCAAAGAGAAATGCGGTAGAGACCTCTGTGCTTTTGCAGACCTGGCCTTTTTCCCTGGATTCCTGGATTCGTTTAGAGGTGGGTTGTTCTGTGCGTTCTTCACCACTATCACTTTCTTTTGCCATAGCGAACCTAATGCGAAAATCGTACCATCCGGGTCAGTGTCTGGATGATGAGGTGAATGGATGCCATGGCAAGGTAGGGGCACGATGCATCGTGCCCCTACCTTTTTTATCCACA
>JAYEKR010000014.1:0-6647 GCA_034661115.1 Thermodesulfobacteriota bacterium
CTGAGTCAAGAGCAATAGAATACAAAGCAATAGTTGAAAAACTCGGGCCAAAATTGAATGCGTTCGTCAACAGTACAAAAGCATAAAGGCCAAACTTCCAATTTCCACGTTCAACGTTCCGTGAACGCTTACTGATTCAGGTATGAATCGTCCCGCGTGCATAGCTCATGGCATAGTCGATGCCTGACCATATGGTGAAAAAACAGGCAATCCATAAGAAATATTCACCCGCGCGCTGAAACTCAATGTCGTAGATTGTGTAATGGAGGAGAAGGGGGATAAGGGCCGCACACTGAAACGCGGTTTTGTACTTTCCAAGCCAGTTGGCCGCAATGATAATATTTTTTTCCGATGCAAGACCCCTCAACCCTGTCACGGCTATCTCCCTTCCTATGATAACGGCCACTATCCATGCCGGGGCCCTTTCCAGGGGGATAAGAAAAATCAGTACTGTGGCAATAAGAAGCTTGTCTGCAAGCGGGTCAAGGAGTCTTCCGAGGTCGGATTCCATGTGGTATTTCCTTGCAATATATCCGTCCAGGGAGTCGGTAATGGTGGCCGCGATAAAGAACAGCGCAGCTATTACGGAAGGCCACAGGCTATCATAACACATAAGGACTGCAATGATCGGGACCATGATTATACGTGAAACAGTAAGGACGTTTGCCGGATTCATCTTTGCCTCCCATTGATTATCTCAAGAACCCGTTTAACATAGTTTTCTGTTTCGTTATAGGGGGGAATTCCCCCATATGCATCTACCACTGACGGCCCGGCATTATATGCCGCCAGGGCAAGTGCAATGTCCCCGTCATATCGCCTTAGAAGCCTGGAAAGATACCGGGAGCCTGCCCTGATATTATCCAGGGGATCCCATGGATTATTGATCCCCATATCCTGCGCGGTCTCAGGCATTACCTGCATAAGACCGATAGCCCCCTTTGTAGAGAGGGCCTGGGGGTCAAAGCCGGATTCCACCTCGATCACACTGTTTACAAGACAGGGGTCAAGGCCATATGAAAGGGCGATCTCCCGGACAGGCCATTGTGTGCGGGGGTGCTCCCTGTTACGCCCCTCTTTCATGTAGATGTTCCAGTCGCTATCCATGGGACAATCAGAGAAATCAAGGGAGCCGTTCGGGTTATGGCGTACAAAGATATCCGCACAAGACACAGCAGGTATGAAAAGCACCACCAATACCATTGCCACTATCCTGAAATAACCGGACCGGAGCATTTTTATACGTCTCGGGGAGGTCTTGTCTTCAATGTTTTTTTTATTGGGAGGAAGACGCGCATTTTGGTGCCTGTTTGCTCTGAGGAATCCACGGTAATGAATCCCCCATGCTCCTCAATGATCATATAGACCTTTGAAAGACCCAGTCCAGCCCCCTGGACCTTTGATGTATAAAAGGGATTAAAGATCTCTTTTATGTCCTCTTTTGGGATGCCCTTTCCCACATCCTTTATATCAACAATGATAAAATTTGTATTTTTACTGATGTCGATATCAAGGAGGCCATTGTCACCCATGGCCTCGCAGGCATTGACAAAGAGATGCCAGAATGCCTCCACCAGATAATTATGGTCGGCATGAATCTCCCCGATATGTTCAGGCATGTTTACGTTATAGGTGATTCCTTTGAATTTGCCGGCGCCCATGGTCTTTATCAATGCTTTATCAATAATATCCTCAAGACCTGTCATTGCAAACCTGGGACGGTGTATTTTTGTATAGTTGACATAGTTCTCAATGTCCATGATCATGGTCTCGAGCCGTTTAACATCCTCAAGGATGTAGGTTAGATATACCCTTTCGGGCATCTCCTTATTCAGACAACGATCCAGTCTTCTCGAGAATCCTCCCAGAGAGGTAAGGGAATTCCGTATCTCATGCGCCACGCCCTCCACCACCTTCCCCAGGGATGCCATTTTTTCAGCATTGATCATCTGTCTTCTCATGTCATCTATTTCAGTAAGGTCGCGAACAACGATCACTAACCCTCCTTTATTGTCCTTCTTTTTGAGTGCAGAGGCGGTCAGGAGACCGGAAAAGGTACTTCCATCTGTCTTCCTGAAGGTGTATTCATTTTCAAACCAGTGCAGCTCTCCTGAAAGGGCGTCCACTATATTTTCCAAGATATATTCATCCTTATCATAAAACAGGATGCCTGCCGGGCTGCCCTTCATCTTTTTTTCACTGCCCCACAGTTTGCGTGCCATGAAGTTCATATACAGGATATTTCCAAGGGAATCCGTGGTGATAAGGGCCTCCCCCATGGTCTCGCTCAGCGTGACCAGATATGCCTTGTATGCATCGCCCCTGGCCTTGAGTTCAAGGTTTTCCTGTTGTACATCATAATCATGGAAGAGTTTGACAACAACAGGGATGAATTCGGGAAAGGAGATCGGCTTTGTAATATAATCCTTTGCCCCTGCCTTCATGGCGGCTACAGCCACATGCTCTGAGCCCTCTCCCGTCATGAAGACAACCAGTGCATTGGGATTTCTTGCCTGGATTTCTTTGAGCACATCCATGCCGTCCATCTTGGGCATACGGTAATCCAAGAGCACCATGTCCGGGAGGTTTTCTATAAAGAGGTCCACAGCAGAAGCCCCGTCAAAGGCCTGGATGACATCACCCCCGTATTCTTCGAGCATGTCCTTCATGACCTCGTTGACGTTCCGGTCGTCATCCGCTACCAGTATTCTTTTACCCTTTAATCTGCCCTCATTTTCCATATATTCAATATCTCGTCATTGCCGAGATCTTTCTTAACATCTAATATATTTTTGCCCGAAGGCAAAGTTTTTTCATGAAAGACATCACAAAGCGGAAAGATCACAAAGGCCCGTTTTTCCATCCCGGGGTGCGGCAGGACAAGCCTTTTATCAGACCAGTATATTCCCTCCAGGTAAAGGATGTCTATGTCAATAGTCCTTGGCGCATGTCTATAGGGCCTCTGTCTCCCCAGCCTATGTTCTGCGCGCATACATACATCCAGGAGCCCCATGGGATCATGTGACGTTGATATATAAAGGGCCATGTTAAGATACGCCGGTTGGACACTGTTTACCTCAACTGCAGATGTCTCGTATATCCTCGATGCCTTGAGGATATTCACACCATTGGAGTCAAGCATCACCATGGACCTGGCAAGATATTTTTCCCGGTTGCCTTTGTTTGAGCCAAGGCAGAGATAGCCTTTCATCTTGTCAGGGTATTTTCAAGCCTTCCGATCTGGGAGATCTCGATTTCAATGAGATCCCCCGGGACCATGGGGCCGACTCCTGGAGGGGTTCCAGTGGAGATGCAATCGCCTTGTTCCAGTGTCATGATATGTGAGATAAAACCCAGGAGGTAATTGATGTCAAAGATAAGGTCAGAGGTGCTTGATCTCTGTTTTATCTCATTATTCAGCCGGGCAGTGATTTCGAGGTTTCCGGGATCATCGATGGAGGTCTCTATCCACGGACCAATCGGGGCAAAGGTGTCAAAGGACTTGCCCCTTGTCCACTGTGGGTCTTTTTGCTGAAGGTCCCTGGCCGTGACATCATTGAGGCAGGTATATCCCCATATATATTCCCCTGCCTTATCCGGGACGATATTTTTACATCTCTTTGATATCACAACGGCCAGTTCTGCCTCATAATCCACGTGGGATGACTGGGAAGGGTAGATAATATTTTGTCTGGTTCCGATAATGCTGCTCGGTGGTTTAAAAAAGATTGCAGGTTCTTCAGGGATGGGCATATCCATTTCCAGGGCATGTTCCCGGTAGTTGAGTCCTATGGCGATGATCTTGGAGGGGATAACCGGTGCAAGAAGACGTGAGATCTCAACGGCCCTGCCGATATCCCCGGTCTTTGGATCATAACTACAGTATTGCCCGTTGTCACAGGACGCAAAACAGGCGCATTGGCCGTCAACAAGGATTGCCCTACCTGTCTTCATCTGTGAGGCCCAGCACGTCCATCATGGAATAAAGCCCGGGCTGTCTCTCTGCGAGCCACAGGGCGGCCTTTATGGCCCCGCCAGCAAAGTTTTCCCTGGAATGGGCACGGTGTGTGAGCTCTATGCGTTCGCCCTTGTCTGCAAACATGATGGTGTGATCACCAACCACATCACCCGCGCGTAGACTCTGGACACCGATCTGTCCATGGGGCCTTTCCCCGATAATGCCATGGCGTTCATAACAGGCATAATCATCAAGTTTTACCCCCCTTGCTTCAGCAATGGCCTCGGCCAGGGCTCCAGCCGTGCCTGAGGGCGCGTCTTTTTTATGGCGATGGTGCGTCTCCACGATCTCCACATCATAGTCCTCGCCAAGCATGCGAGTGAGCATGGCCGCGGTTTTGAGCATTACATTTACCCCTATGCTCATATTAGGGGCCATAACAACCGGTGTTGTCATGGCCTGCTTGCCTATAATGCCTTTTTGTTCGTCACTCAGCCCTGTGGTGCCGATAACCATGGCCTTGTGTGCGTCAGATGCGTATTCCATATTTCTCATGGTGGATGCGGGCATGGTGAAATCGCAGATGACTTTGCATCCGGCAAAGGCCTCAGCGGGATCTGAGCAAATTGCTATGCCAAGGTGTCCTTCCCCCAGGCATTCTCCTGCATCGCGGCCGATGAAGCTATGGCCCGGTGATTCAGATGCACCAGAGAGCCGCATCTGTCTTGAATCAAGGACTAGAGAGGCAATGGCCCTGCCCATCCTTCCACCTATGCCTGCAACGCCAATATCTATCATAAATCTCTCCCTGCGATTATATCGCATTTATATGTCTTGAGCACCTCTGCAAGGCGCTTTTTATTATCCGTGGACATGGGGCACAGAGGAAGTTTGAACTCCTCCTGAATCTTCCCCATCATGGCCAGGGCGGTCTTTACTGGTATGGGGTTGGTCTCGATGAACATGGCTGAATCCATCTCCAGGAGTTCATAATGGCATTTCAATGCCTTGCCCGTATCCCCTGCCTCCCACGCATCCATCATGGCAACCATTTGCGCAGGGAGCACATTGGCGGTTACAGAGATCGCACCCTTACCGCCGACAGACATGATAGGGAGATTGAGTGCATCCTCACCGGAGAGCAGTACAAACTCTTCGGGCGTATCCCTTGCGATCAGTGAACACTTGACCAGGTCACCGCTGGCCTCTTTTATGCCTGCAATATTTGCGATTTTTGCAAGGCGTATCGTGGTATTTGCTGACATGTTTACCCCTGTCCTTGATGGAACATTATACAGGATCAGAGGTATGTCGCTTTGTTCGGCAATGGCCCGGTAATGTTCGTACAGCCCCTGCTGGGTCGGCTTATTGTAATACGGGGTGATGAGCAGAGCAGCATCCGCGCCTGCCTCTCCTGCATGTTTTGTGAGGCGGATGGCCTCTCTGGTCGAGTTTGAACCGGTACCCGCGATGACCGGCACCCGGCCTGAGACATGGTCCACGACGATATCGATCACATGGTTATGTTCTTTATGAGAAAGGGTGGCGGATTCCCCGGTGGTGCCGCAGGGGACAATCCCTTTTATACCGGAATCTATGTGAAAGTCGATCAATGCCCTTAATGCATCCTCGTCCACCATGCCATTGTTGAACGGCGTTACAATCGCCACAATTGCACCTGAAAACATTGTTTCCCCCCTTATAAAACCGTATCCGGAATGATTTCCCCTGAAACAAGGGCATCATAATCCAGCCTGGACCGTATCACATTATAATGGTCACCATCCACCAGAATTTCCGGGGGAAGTGGCCTGGAATTATATGTGGATGCCATGGTAAATCCATAGGCCCCGGCGCTCATTACGGCAATACGGTCTCCTCTTGAAAGGGTCTCGATCTCCCGGGCTTTTGCAAGAAAATCACTGCTTTCGCAGATTGGACCCACAATGTCCACCCTCTGGATATCCCCCTCTTTATGCCTCAGGGGCAGGATTTCATGGTATGCATTGTATAGAGACGGCCTTATGAGGTCGTTCATCCCTGCATCCACGATGACAAAGGTCTTTTCCGGTGTTGGCTTTTTATAGAGTACCTCAGAGACCAGAATCCCCGCATTGCCCACAATCACACGGCCCGGTTCAAAGATAAGCCTGAGTCCCATGGTCTCGGCTGCCTCTTTTATGGTTCGACCGTATACACCCGGGTCCGGAGGGGTCTCATCGTTGTAGGTAATGCCAAGCCCTCCGCCCATATCAAGGTATTTAAAGGTCATGCCGTGTTCATTCAGGCGTTTGATGAGATGTTTCAGCCTCTCAATGGCATCGACAAAGGGGGCCATTTGAGTAAGCTGGCTGCCGATATGGCAGTCAATACCCACTATGTCGACATGCTCCATCCGGTCTGCATGCAGGTATGCCTTTAAGGATCCCTCAATATCAATGCCGAATTTATTGTCCTTCATGCCTGTGGATATATAGGGATGGGTCTGTGCATCTACGTCCGGGTTTACGCGTATGGCGATGGGTGCCTTTTTCCCGAGGATCCCGGCCCGGTGATTGATTGCCTCAAGCTCTGAGGCACTTTCGCAATTAAACATCATGATCTCGGCATCAAGGGCCATGTCAATCTCTTTTGTCGTCTTACCCACGCCGGAATATACGATGTTTCCGGGCCGTATCCCTGCCTTTAA
>JAYEKR010000015.1:0-6611 GCA_034661115.1 Thermodesulfobacteriota bacterium
AATATCAAAATGATTGTATCATACGATGGATCCGGGTTTCATGGATGGCAGACACAAAAGAATTTGAGGACCATCCAGGAAACCATTGAAAGGGCCCTTTGTAAATTATTGGGAGAGCCCACGTCAATATGTGCATCAGGCCGCACGGATGCAGGGGTTCATGCCATGGGCCAGGTCTTTAACTTCAGGTGCGGGCAATTCATGCCCCTGGATGCCGTCTTTCGTGCCCTGAATGCAGGCCTGCCTGGTGATATACGTGTAATGGATGCCGAAGAGGTCGACCAGGGCTTTCATGCGCGAAGGATGTCAAAATCCAAGCTTTATGTATATATTATTGACACTTCCGAAGCCCCCAGCCCCTTTTTGAGGCGATACGCACTCCATGAGGGCAGAGCCCTTGACCTCGATGCCATGCAGCAGGCCGCAGCAGAGATTCAGGGCAGACATGATTTTATCTCTTTCATGGCATCGGGTTCATCCATAAGGACCACCACGCGGGAGGTATATGTATCCCGCGTTTTCCGCCAGGGCACCAGGCTCTATTACATGATCGAAGGTAGCGGCTTTTTGAGGTATATGGTAAGGAACATTGTCGGTACCCTTTTGCTGGTCGGCAGGGGCAGGATGGGTGCCCATGAGGTCCCGGGTATAATCGCGGGCAGGGACAGATCCCTTGCCGGGCCTACGGTAGGACCCCAGGGGCTTTATTTGTTGAAGGTGCGGTATTAGGGAACGGAGACCGAAGACCCGGAGACCGGAGACCCGGAGACCGGAGAACGGAAAAGCATGGGATAAAACCCTTATCGGGTAAATCCCAGATAAGAGATTCAGGCCAAATGGCAAACAGATAGATGGCCTTGATCAGGGAGGGAATATGAAGGTATTGATAACGGGCGGATGCGGGTTTATAGGGAGCAATCTCATAGCCTGGATCATGGAGAACAGGCCGGAGTGGGAGGTTGTGAACCTGGATAATCTGACCTATGCGGGCAACCTTGAGAATACCACGGGCGTGGAACAAGGGTATCCGGGCCGTTACACCTTTGTAAGGGGTGATATCGCGGACAGGCATCTGGTTGCAGGGCTTTTCGGCCGATATGGCTTTGATCTTGTCATGAACCTTGCAGCAGAGTCCCACGTGGACCGCAGTATCGAGGATGCGGATATCTTTATACAGACCAATGTCATGGGGGTTCAGGTGCTCCTGGATGCGGCGTTGAAAAACAATGTTGAGAGGTTTCTTCAGGTCTCCACGGACGAGGTATACGGCAGCCTCGGGGAAGAGGGCAGTTTCAGGGAGGATCTCCCAATGGCGCCCAACAGCCCCTATTCCGCATCCAAGGCAGCGGCCGATCTCCTGGTGAGGGCATATATCAAGACCCATGGCATGGACGCCGTAATAACACGCTGTTCAAACAACTATGGTCCATACCAGTTTCCTGAAAAACTCATTCCCTTGATGGTGATGAATGCCGATGCCGGAAAACAACTTCCTGTATATGGAACGGGCGGCAATGTAAGGGACTGGATACATGTCAGGGATCATTGCCGGGGTATAGTCATGGTCGCTGAAAAAGGAAGATCAGGTCAAGCATACAATATGGGCGGGGATACACAGAAGACCAATTTGGAGATTGTAAAGACTATCCTCTCGATCATGGACAGGGATGAGGACCTCATTCGTTTTGTAAAGGACCGTCCGGGGCATGATTTTCGTTATGCCATGGATTTCTCAAAGATAGAAACCGAACTGGGCTGGGTCCCTCAAACCTGTTTTGACGATGGCCTGAAGGAGACCATTGACTGGTATCGGGAGAACACCCAATGGTGGAATGCGATCCTGTCCGGCGAATATATGAACTATTATGAAAGGATGTACACAGACAGATGAAGATATTGCTGGCCGGTGCCAATGGAATGCTGGGCCATGAGGTCCTGGGGGTGCTTGAATCAAGGGGGCATGAGGTTATTGCCACGGATATCGAAGCCACGGATATCGAAGCCACGGATATCGAAAGGACGATGATCCGCATGGATATCACGGACAGTGCGGATGTGAACCGTGTCCTTTCCAGTGTAGAGCCCCTCTGGCTGGTCAACTGCGCGGCCTGGACCCGGGTGGATGCATGCGAAGATCACGAGGATGCCGCGTTCAGGCTTAATGCCCTTGCCCCGGGTATCCTTGCCAGTGCATGCAGAGACAGGGGCATACGGTTTTTGCAGATCTCTTCCGACTATGTCTTTGACGGTACAAAGGCGGATATGTATGTGGAAGAGGATACGCCCAACCCGATAAATGCCTACGGCCGTACAAAACTGGCAGGAGAGATTGCGGTGAAAGACCGTATGGATGATTATATTATCATAAGGCCACAATGGCTCTTTGGTCCGCACGGCCCTAATTTTGTGGCGACCATCCTGGACCTGGCCAGGGACCGTGAGCATATAGAGGTGGTGAATGACCAGTTCGGTTCACCCACCTATGCCAGGGACCTGGCAAACGGCATAGCCGCACTCATGGAGGTAAATGCCAGGGGCGTTTTTCATGTCAGTAACCGGGGGATTGCCTCGTGGTATGACCTGGCCAAAAAGGCCTGTGAGCTCATGGAATTCAATACACGGGTGGTCCCGGTTGACTCCGGCCAGTTTCCGAGGCCGGCAGCAAGGCCGGCCAACAGCACACTTTCCACACAGAGGTTTTCGCAGGCCACGGGCAGTCTTCTGCCGCCCTGGCAGATATCTCTCAAGGCATATCTCAGGTTTTATATACAGCAGAAAAGGCGTCTTTAGACCCAAAAAAGATAGTAGCCGTGAACGGCTTGAAATTGGAAATTAGAAATTAGAAATTGGGGAGAACGGAAACGGGTTTACGAGCTGGATGTTTAGCCGTTCACGGTTACATTAAAAAACAAAGGAGAGGCATGGATTTTGAAGCCAGATACTAAACATACATTAAAGATCAAAAAGGACAAGGGTGTTGCAAGGGAATGGGGCGAGGCCCTGGTGGTCGCCTTTATCATTGCCATGATCATAAGGGCCTTTTTCCTTCAGGCATACAGGATACCATCATCCTCCATGGAGGATACCCTTCTTGTCGGGGATCACCTTCTGGCAACCAAGTATAACTATGGCACCACCATTCCCTTTACCACCAGCAAATTGTGGGGTGATCATATAGTGCCGCACAGGGGGGATGTTATCATATTCACCTTTCCAAAGAATCACCGCATGGATTTTGTGAAAAGGGTTATAGGCCTGCCTGGTGATATTATTGAGGTCAGAGACAAACATGTGCTTATCAACGGTAAGGAGTATCTTTCAGGGCATGAAAAATATACTGATCCCAATATCATTACCCAGGGTCCCGGTATACGCAGGGATAATTTCGGGCCAGTAAAGGTGTTGCCCGGGCATATATTCGCCATGGGGGATAACCGGGACCAGAGTTATGACTGCCGGTTCTGGGGACAGGTCCCGATAAAGAATATAAAGGGTAAGGTGTGGATCATATATTTTTCGTGGGACAGTAAAGACCATGCAATACGTTTTTCAAGGTTTTGTCGAATGATCCATTGATGGCAGAGGCGTTCCATTGAATGCTTAAAGACATTGTAAAGAGAGGAGGGTGCTATGACAAATATCCAGGATTTGTCCGGTGCAGTGGATGCATTGCTTGAAGACCTTGCCATGAAACTTCGGGGGAATTTGACGGACTGGGAGAATGTGGGGTTTGTCGGGATAAGGTCAGGCGGTGAACTGGTGGCGAGACGTCTTGTGGCTATCCTGGGGAGAACCATGAAAAAACCACCTCCACTGGGTATTCTGGATATATCCCTGTACCGGGATGACCTTTCCATGCGTCTTTTTTCTCCAGAGGTAAAGAGCACGGCAATCCCGTTTAATCTGGATAACAAGGAAATCGTACTTATTGATGATGTCATCCATACCGGACGTTCCGTGCGTGCGGCCATCGATCATATTGTGGACCTGGGCCGGCCCAGGCGGATCTACCTGGCGGTCCTTTTCGATCGTGGGGAAAGGGATTTACCCATTCAGCCTGATTTTGCTGGCAAAAAGATACAGGTGGACAGGGACAAGGTCATCAAGCTGGATGTCCCTGAGGGCAGTGACCGGATTATCCTCACAGAGGTTGAGAGATGAAGTGGCCGTACAAGGATCTCATCGGCATACAGGGTATGGACGCCGGGGAGATAGAGACGATCCTGGAGATGACCACCTCTTTCAAGGAGATCTCAAAGAGGGATATCAAGAAGGTGCCGGTGCTGAGAGGAAAGACCGTTGTATTGTTGTTTTATGAACCAAGTACACGCACAAGGCTTTCCTTTGAGCTTGCAGCCAAACGCCTCAGCGCGGATACCGTGGCCCTGGGCGCATCCGGTTCGTCTTTTGAAAAGGGAGAGACCATCATGGATGCAATAGATAATGTCATGGCCATGAACCCGGACTGTATAGTGATACGCTATCCATACGCAGGGATCCCGGAAAAGGTTTCCAGGACAGTGCCCTGTTCTGTCATCAATGCAGGGGACGGGTATCATGAGCATCCGACCCAGGCCCTGCTGGACATGTATTCCATAAAGGAGAGATTCGGATATATCCAGGGGCTGAATGTCGCCATTGTAGGGGATATCGTGCATTCAAGGGTGGCAAGGTCCAATGTGTATGGCCTCAAGAAGATGGGCGCAAAGGTGACTTTGGTGGCACCCGGGACCCTTTTGCCTTATGGGGTTCAGGGATGGGGCGTGAGGGTGAGCCATGAGCTTGACCCGGTTATCCCACAGATGGACGTGGTGATGATGCTGAGGGTGCAAAAGGAGAGAATCCTGGGTCCTTTCTTGTCCACAGACCGGGAATATGCACAGTTTTATGGTCTTACAAAAAAAAGGGTGGGGATGATGGGCCCCGGCGCAGTGATTATGCATCCGGGGCCCATGAATCGCGGGGTGGAGATCGTGCACGAGGGTGCGGATTTTTCCAGGTCCATTATTCTGGACCAGGTGGAAAACGGGCTGGCCGTACGCATGGCCCTTCTTTATCTCTCGCTTGGAGGTGAAACCGATGTGGATTAAAGGGGCAGATATACTGGACCCGGCAGTTAAAAAGAGGTTTATCGGGGATATCCATGTGGTGCAGGATCGTATTAAAGGAGTCTATCCCTTAGGGGATCATTCCCGGGATGAAAAGGCATGGGCAGAGAAAGTTCCGGGTGAAGAGGTAATCGATGCTCAAGGTCTGCTGGCCATGCCCGGAATGATAGACATGCACGTGCATTTCAGGGAGCCGGGGTTTGAATACAAGGAAGACATACTCTCTGGAAGTATGGCAGCAGTTGCGGGAGGTATTACAGCGGTTGCATGCATGGCCAATACCTCTCCGGTCAATGATGATCCCGCAATAACACGTTTTATCCTGGACAAGGCAGACCAGGCGGGCCTTATCCGCGTGTTTCCTGTGGGCGCTGTTACAAAGGGGCTTGAAGGAAAGGACCTTGCCGAGATGGGACGTATGCGTCAGGCGGGTATTGTCGCTGTTTCAGATGACGGCATGCCCGTACAGGATGCCGTCATGCTCAGGCGGGCCCTGGAATATGCCTCCACCTTCGGCCTCATGCTTATCTCCCATGCGCAGGACATGGGTTTGTCCGGCAAAGGCGTGATGAACGAGGGGGCATTGTCTGCGGCCCTTGGCCTGGAGGGCATCCCGTGGGCAGCCGAGGATGTCATGGTTGCCAGGGATATCATGGTTGCAGAATATACCGGTTTGAGTATCCATATCACGCATCTTTCCACAAGGGGCAGCATAGAGCTTGTCCGACAGGCAAAGGCCAGGGGTGTAAAGGTGACCTGCGATGTGACACCCCACCACCTTTTGCTCACAGAGGCAATGGTCAAGGGTTACAATACAAACGCAAAGATGTATCCCCCTTTGAGGAGAGAAGATGATCGTCTTGCCCTCATAGAGGGGTTTAGACAGGGCATTATCGACTGCATTGTCACGGATCATGCCCCCCATTCCTACGATGAAAAGGCCCTTGATTTTGACCTGGCCCCGTTCGGGGTTATAGGTCTGCAGACCCTGCTGCCCGCGCTCATAAGGCTTCACCTGGACCATGGCATCGATCTCATGCGCCTGGTTGACAGCGTCAGTGTCACGCCGGCAGGGATACTGGGTATTGAGGGGGGCAGCCTTTGTCCGGGCGCCCGCGCGGACATAACCCTCGTGGATACAAAAGACAAATGGGTGTTGAAACCCGAGAATATACGTTCAAAGGCGCACAACTCCGCGTTTTTGAACCAGACAATGACAGGCAGCGCCCTTTACACGATCGTTGCCGGCCAGGTGGTGTATAAAAATGAAAATTAGAAATTGGAAATTGGAAATTGGAAATTGGAAATATAGCCTTTATGCTTTTGTACTGTTGACGAACGCATTCAATTGTAACCGTTCACGGAACGTGCTTTCTGCGTCACCCCCGCGAAGGCGGGGGTCCAGAAACGTGAATTATCTGGAACACTGGATTCCCGCCTTCGCCTGCCTGCTGCAGGCAGGCGGGAATGACTGTGGTGGTGTTCCTGTTATTGTAACCGTTC
>JAYEKR010000016.1:0-6579 GCA_034661115.1 Thermodesulfobacteriota bacterium
GATCGTGGACGGCATCGAGACGCTCAATCAGATTTCTCCGGCAGTGACCATCTTTGGTTCCGCCCGGTCTGAGCCAGAGGATAAGTATTATCTCCTGGCAAAAGACCTTGCCTCCATGGTGGTAAAGGAAGGTTTTGCCATTATCACCGGTGGAGGCTCCGGTATCATGGAGGCGGCAAACAGGGGCGCTATCGAGGCCGGGGGGCAGTCAGTGGGGCTGAATATTGAACTGCCTTTTGAGCAGAAGCTCAACAAGTACACCAATATCCATCTGAGTTTCAGGTATTTTTTTGTGAGAAAACTCATGTTCCTGAAATATGCCATGAGCTATGTAATCTTTCCCGGTGGATTCGGTACCTTGGATGAGTTTTTTGAGTCCCTGACTCTCATCCAGACAGACAAGATGAAACGTTTCCCTGTAATACTGGTCGGGTCTGATTTTTGGTCAGGCCTGATCGAATGGATGAATGACACCCTGCTCGAGAATAACAAGATCAGCTCTGCCGACAGGGAGATTTTTACCGTAGTTGACTCGGTAGACGAGGTCATGCCGATTATAAAGGACTGGGTATTCAAAGATTTTACCAATGTATGATCTCATTTTATGTCCCGGAGAGTTCCATGGCCCTTGTATATGCCGCGTGGATTGCGTCCATGACAGCAGATCTCATCCCCTTTGACTCGAGGGCATGTACCCCTTCGATGGTGGTCCCTGCCGGGGAGCATACCATGTCCTTGAGTTCGGCCGGATGGCGGTGATTCTCCAGCACCATTTGTGCAGCCCCCTTCATGGTAGTGGCTGCAAACTGCAGGGCTACATCACGGTCAAGACCCGCTCTTACACCTCCGTCCGCAAGGGCCTCCATAAAGATAAAACAAAACGCGGGTCCGGAACCAGAGAGTCCGGTAATGGCGTTAAGAAGTGATTCATCAAGCTCCTGACATGTCCCGATGGCGCCAAGGATCGAACGGGCACGCTCAATATCTCCCTGTCTGCATGCATGGGATCCGGAAAACGCGGATGCACCTTCAAGAACCAGGGCAGGTGCATTGGGCATCACACGGATCACCCTTGAATCCACGCCAAGATAGGACTGTATTGAGGAGATGGTCACGCCGGCTGCAATGCTTATGGTCAGTGAGTTTCTCAGGATGTCCTTGATTTCCTGTACGACAGGGGCGATCTTGTCTGGTTTGACCGCGAGAATAACCGTGTCTGCGTTTTCAGCCAGGTCTCTGGATGTCTTTGAAGGTTTTACACCCAGCCCTTCAGAGAGTTTCTTGGATTGTTCTATGTCTATATCAAAGATCGTGATCTCGTTTGCGCGGAAAAGATCTTTCCTGATTATTCCGGTTATAATGGCCCCGGCCATATTGCCCGCCCCGATAAAACCCAGACTGAACATGATCACACCTCCATTGTTTAATATCCTGTGAATGCCATATTTTAGCAGCAAAGGTCAACACACCTAAACTTTTTTTATGGCCATCCCGATAGGGAAGATTATGGGTCATGATATCAATAGAAAAATAGATGGCATTTTTTATGAAGAATCCAGCATGACGATTGGGACCGGGCATACCCAGCAGACCCAGCATATAAAGAACTACTGCAATGCAATACAAAAAGATAAAGAGATGGTCAGCGTAGCCTACCTTGGGGAGAATGGTAAACCTACGGGTATAAAGGTGGATGTTCCCCTGGATGAGTTTTTGAAAAGATATACCTTTGAGCCGGATTATAAGGTTAAGTCCACTGAAGAAAGACAGGCGGACAAGCACAGCGCCAAGGCGGAAAAACATAGAAAACGCAAGGAATTTAATTCATCTGAATGGGAATATACAAAGGCCATTCGTGTTGATCCTGAAAATGTCAGGGCAAATTTTGGCATAGGCGTCTTGTATCTGGAGATGGGGGAGGAAGAAAAGGCCAAAAAGGTATTTAAAAAGCTCTCACAGATCGAGGCCGTGTTTGAGGACGAGAATAAGCATATTTTCAATGAGTTTGGCATAGAACTGCGAAAAAACGGGATGCTCGATGAGGCCCTGGCGAATTACCTCAAGGCCATGGAGATTTCGCCCAGGGACGAAAATCTGTATTTTAACGTTGCCCGTGTGTACTATGCACAAAAGGACAGCGATAAGGCCATCGAGTTTCTGAACAAGGCCCTTGCGATCAATATATATTTCAGGGAGGCCAAACAGTTCATGGATTTCATCAAGGAAGAGGCAAATACAACCGCTCACGGGCAAGATCAGGAAAAAAACGGTCCTTAAGCTATTAGATGGAGACCTTTTATTGAGGTATCATGCCGATAAAATAACGGGCGACAGATCTATCCGGGGTAAGTTCCGGGTGAAAGGTGGTAAGCAGGATCCTGTCCTGCCTTGCTGCAACGATATCTTCCCCGGCCATGGCAAGCACCTCAGCATCCGTAGAGATATTTGTAATTTTTGGGGCTCGAATAAAGACCATGGGCACACGATGATCCAGGCCCTTGAATTTTTTTTGCCTTATACAGCTTTTGATCTGGGGTCCATAGGCGTTTCTTTTTACTGAGGCATTGAAGGCCCCGAACAGGCCCCCCTTGCATAAAAGTACGACCCCTGCACAGGTTCCCCATACAGGGATGCCTTTTTTGATCAATATGCTGATGTCTGAATGCAGGCTGGTTCCCTGGATGAGGCGATTTATCGTGGTGCTTTCTCCACCAGGAAGCACCAGACCGTCAATCCCCTTCAGGTCGTTTGGTCCAAGGATTATGCGGGTATGGACATCGATATCAGTGAACATCGTATGATGTTCACTGATATCGCCCTGCAGTCCGTGGATGCCGAGCCTTACCACCCCCTTGACGCAAGAAGTTCTTTTTCAGGAATGGATGAGATTTCGACCCCCTTCATGGCGTTCCCAAGCCCTTTGGATACCCTTGCAATGACAGAGGGATTATTGTAATGGGCCACGGCATCAACAATGGCATGGGCGACAAGGGGAGGGTTCCCTGATTTAAAGATACCGGAACCCACAAACACGCCCTGGGCACCGAGCTGCATCATGAGCGCGGCATCAGACGGGGTGGCAATGCCGCCAGCCGCAAAGTTTACAACCGGGAGCCCCCCTTCCTGTCTGATGTTTTTCAGGCCTTCCACGGGGCACGACAATTCCTTTGCATAGCTAAAGATCTCGTCATCCTTCATGGAAATGACCTGTCTTATCTGCTGCATAAGCCTCCGCATGTGCCTGACGGCCTCCACGACATTGCCCGTTCCGGCCTCTCCCTTGGTCCTTATCATGCTTGCGCCTTCTGATATCCGGCGCAGGGCCTCTCCGAGATCCCTGCATCCGCATACAAAGGGGATCCTGAATGCATGTTTGTTGATATGGTTTGCCTCATCCGCCGGGGTAAGGACCTCGCTTTCATCGATGTAGTCCACCTCAAGGGCCTCGAGCACCTGGGCCTCTACTATATGACCTATCCTTGCCTTGGCCATGACCGGGATGGTCACTGCATCCTTTATCTCCATGATCATTACGGGGTCGCTCATCCGGGCAACACCGCCCTGAGCGCGTATGTCCGCAGGTACCCTCTCCAGGGCCATCACTGCAACCGCTCCGGCCTCTTCTGCAATCACTGCCTGTTCCGGGGAGGTGACGTCCATGATTACGCCCCCCTTAAGCATCTTTGCAAGCCCTTGATTCAATAAAATTCTATCCTCTTTATCCGCCATGTCATCCTTCCTTTGTGATCCCTGAACCTTTAAGGGACCGCTGATTGATATATATCACTTACAACACTGTACTATCTTTGTTTCATATATTATTATAATAGTCAAGCAAATGTTATATAGACCAATAGCCGACAGAATAGCGCAGGAGATCCTGAGATCTCATACCCCTGGGCAACCGCTTATGGGTGTGAGGGATCTGGCCAGGAAAGAGGGTATAAGCCTCCTGACCGCACGGAATGTATATCTGGATCTCCAGAAAAGGGGTCTCATAACCATGAGGCAAGGGGTCGGGACCTTTGTTGAGAAAAAGGAATCCACGGGTATTATCGATATGTCCGGCATAAGGCCGCCCGGGGAACTGCTTTTGTGGACAAACAGCTTCCTTACCAAGATCAATGACGGGCTGGCTGCCTATGACCCTCCGGAGGGCTACTCTCCATTGAGGCGACAGGCGGGCATCTATCTGGAGGCCCTGGGCATAAAGGGACTCCCCCTTGTAATGGCGGGTTCTCAGCAGGCCCTTTTTCTTGCAGGTCTTGCCGTGCTGAAACCAGGGGACTATGTTGCGGTTGAGGATCCAGGATATACCGGGGCATTGAGGATCTTTGAATCCATGGGCGCTAGGATTATACGCACGCCCTATCCAGGAAACTCTGAGGCATTGCAAAGGCTTAAAGACAAGAGGATCCGGCTTTTCTATACCATGCCCCAGGCCCATATCCCCACAGGGGCATCCATGCCGCAGGAGACGAGGCAGGAATTGCTCGGCCTTGCCGAAGAATACGGGTTTTACATCCTGGAAGATGACCCCCTTTCAGAGATCACCACGCTATCGCCATTAAAATCCCAGGATATCCATGACAGGGTTATCTATATAAAGAGTCTTTCAAACCTTCTGGGACCAGGCTTGAGAATAGGTTTTACCCTGATTCCGGAAGAGATCAGGGAGAAGATTGTCCGGCTCAAAGAGATCAATGATCTCTCCACCTCTGGTATATTGCAGCGCATTGTATATAATATGATGCGTTCGGGCGAGATGAAAAGATACATTGCAAGGCTTAATAAAGAACTCCAGCACAGGCAGGCAGAGGCATGTTCCCTCCTTGGAGAAGGGCTTTATTTGCCATGCATCTGGATAAAGACGCATGCCCCCAGCCGAGTGCACATGGAGCGTCTTGCAGGTCTCGGGGTCAGGATAACCCCGGGAGATATATATGGAGCCCGATGGGCAAACCATCTCCGCATCTGTCTTATGACGCCCTCAGGGACGGACATCTCAAGGGCGCTGGAGATCATCCGCAAATACATGGAAGGTTCGATGGCACCCACTATCTCCGGGATGTTCTGATTGGGTGTGTCCTTTATTTTTCTCGGGGTATTTTCTTGGAATGTCTTCCCGGGCGGTCTATCTGGATTGGGCCTCTTTTTTGAGTCGTTCATATACCTCAAGGGTCTTTCCCCTTGTGATCTCAAGGGTTGAAGAATTGTCAATCATTATATCTCCGAGCCCCTTTTTTTTCTCTATGGATATCTGAGAGCGTATCCTTGCCTCTGCGTCTTTATTTGAGAGGGCGTTGCGGTTTATCAGCCGTTTTAGCTGTATGTTCTCCGGCACATAAACCACAATAACATGGTCCATACCCTTTTCCATATGGGATTCAAATAGCAGGGGCACATCCAGGATAACCAGGCCCTTTGGGTCATGGCTTTCAATTTTCTGGAGTTGAGATGCCATCTCATTGAATACCTCCGGATGGACAATCAGGTTGAGGTTTTGCTTTTCTCCAGGGTTATTGAAGATTATGTCGCCAAGGGCATCCCGGTCTATCTCGCCACCTGCCGACAGGATCCTTTTCCCGAAATGTCCTACAATGCCTTCATATGCCCTGGTGCCGGCCCTTACCGCATCCTGTGCAATCTGGTCCGCATCGATCACCAATGCCCCGGCCTGTTTGAATATCTTTGCTACCGTGGATTTTCCGGTGGCTATAGAGCCCGTAAGCCCGGCAATAACCATGATTGGCCTCCTATGAGGGACAGCATCCTTCCCGTGGGATCACCATCTCTCCTGTATGAGAAAAACAGTTTTTTATTGCATTTGGTACAAAGCCTTGTCCCTTGGATCATATGCCGATCAATGCCGGCCTCAATGGCTTGGGAAAAGGCCCCTTGCCACAGGTCGACATGGCACTGGCTTTCCTGCATGCTGTATGGCGCTTGAATGGCCTTTGCCACATCCATGCCTACATCGAAGCAGCAGGGGCCTATTCCGGGTCCGATACTGACCCGGATATTGGATGCACCGAGCCCCTGCATCTGTATCAGGGTTTTCTTTACGATCCCCTTTGCCAGTCCTCTCCAGCCTGCATGGATTGCGGCCATTACTGGTTTTTTTGTGTCAAGGGCAAGCACGGGCAGACAATCGGCCGTCTGTATACACAGGACATCATCAAGGTTGGTGGATATAATTGCATCCGCCTTTGGGAATGCATACATGTCCGTCTTTTCAGCAAGGACTATGCGGTCGGAATGCACCTGGTTAAGGCAGTAGACAGATCCCTGCGGCAGGTAGGAGAGGACCCTTCTCAATGCATCCTCTGGCCGCTTCCCGTAGCCTTTGTCTGAAAATCGTGTGCCGAATACACCTGACATAATACCAGGATATACCAACATGTAATGCCAGGCAAGTATGTTGTAGGCGAACATATTTGTAGCCGTTCACGGCTTAAAATTGGAAATTAGAAATTAGAAATGTAGCCGTTCACGGCTTGAAATTGGAAATTAGAAATTAGAAATTGGGGAGAATAGAATACAAAGCAATAGTTGAAAAACTCGGGCCAAAGTTGAATG
>JAYEKR010000017.1:0-6573 GCA_034661115.1 Thermodesulfobacteriota bacterium
CTTCGGGACACATGCTTTCGCCTGTCTGCATACTACGCACAGGCAGGTGCGGCTGACAGTTCTTTTAGTTTTACAACTGGCTCACAACTTGAAAACACTGGTGCTCATATTTTTGTACTGTCGATAAATACATTCTTTTTGGGGGCCAATGGCAATCCACCTTTCCCCGGATTCTTTGTTTGTGCTTCCAGCCTTAAACGCTTACAAATATCCCTGCAGGGGGCTGATCCCCCTGCAGACCTTGCCCTAAAGACCTACCTTTCCCAGAAGATCCTTCCTTGCATCCTCGTTGATTGCCAAATAGGCCACTCCACCAATGATTCCCAGAATAAATGTCCATGTAAGAAATCTTTTCATATCGTTATTCTCCTTAATTTTTTTCTATTATAATCCCACCATCTCAAAGGCCTTTTTCCTCCGGTCCTCATCCATCATGACAAAGACAATGGACCCACCAAGGATTGAAGCAAGGACCATTGGCCTTGTCATAATACGGAAACATCCCCTGAAAATAAAACGGACAAGGGATATTACCCCGAAAAAGATCGCGTTTTTTGTCATAAACCGAAAAACCCTGTACGGCGCAACAATGAGCTGTTTAACAACCTTGATGGGTACAGCAATACACCACATGATAATCCTGAATACAGTCTTCATAATAACCTCCTGATTGATTTATATGTATATAATAATACCCCAAAGACAATACTTCAAGGTATTTTGTTCTTTATGATCAATCCTTCCACCTCGCCCAGGGCATCCATGGAGACCCTGGATGCCCTCAGATTCTCTTCCTGGATCTTGAGATACACTTCATGCCGGTGAACATCTATGCTCCGGGGTGCATGGATACCCAGCTTAACCTGTCCGCTCTTTATTTCAACAACAGAGACACGCACCTCTCCCCCGATGTCAATGGCCTCACCGACCTTCCTTGTCAATATCAGCAATCAGACCTCCATGCCTGTGATTCCTGCCTCTTACCATCAATCTTCAGGCCCTGTTTCCATATAACATAGAATCTGGAGATATCAAAGAAGGACCGGAACGGTTATAATTTTTTGTACATGGCCTGAATAATTCGCATTGCCATATGAATGGGGCCTATATTGATACGTTTTTTCATGTATTGAACATAGGTATCCGCATGCCCCGCATCCACGACCCACATATAATACTCTCTGCTAATGTCGAGTCCCTTTTCCGAAGGATACTCATGTGGGTAGAACATCACCTGTATCTCCTGCGTATCATAGACATTGCCAAGAGAGGCAAGTGCGGACTGCATAACCTCCACAGGAAGGTTGTCCCTGTCCAGGACAAAGACCTTGATGCAATTAACCAGGTCGGAAAGATTGACCAGTGGATCTGATTCATCAACTACCATTACCGCCATCAGGTCATTGCCCTTTTTCAAAGAATAGATCTTGCTTCGTCTTATAAACCCACTCCTCTGGTAAAGCGCCTCCAATTCATCCCTACCATGGGATCCTTTTTTGAACCCCAGCATGTCAAGCAGCAGACCGCCGGAGATGGATTCATAAAACGCATACAGTACATCGGCATCCTTTGAGGAATACGCATCGAGGCTCCATCCCGGAGCAAGAGGGCCGTGGTCAGGATCCATGACAAAGGTGCTGTAGGCGAACAGATCCATGGAGCAAACCTTGGGGTTATCGACGTATCTTAAAAACCCCACTTGAAAATAAAGATTGAACTTGCTGGTCGGGCGGAAGGCAAGCAGTATATAGTCCATTCCCGAGGACTCAAACCGGACAAAACCGTCCAGATAGCTGTATGCCTGGTTAAGGAGATCAAGTCCTATGCGTTTTCTGCCGTCCATATCATGGAGTGCTGCAAGATGATGTATCAACATCACCCCTGGATAGGCCCTCATCATGGAAAACTGACCGTATACACGGCCGTTTTTCTGACAGGTAGAGTTAAAAAATATCTCCTGACCCGAATGATATACCCGCTCATACAGCTCTTTGAAGGCTTCCCTGGACCTGAATATGTGTTCGTATTTCTGTGGATATATAAACCCGGAAGAAAAAAAGAAATCCCATAATGCATCCATGTCCACGACCTTGCCCATATTTGCATGCGGATCATATGAATTGGCCAGAATATCAAACAACCTGCTGCAGTCAAGGATTGTCATATCAACGATGCCTATGCCCACCCGGAGCTGACCCTTTTTGACTTTGCGGGAATAAAGGACCTTTGCTTTACATTTGATCCTTACCTCACCTGCAAAGAGTATGGTCAGGTCATTGATGATCAAACCCGGAACAAGTCGGGCATCCCGGCTGTTCTCCTGGACACTGAAACCGGCATGGGTCAGGTCAAGCACCTCATAGATAGTATGCGTGCCGGAAATGGGATGGTCAAATACAACCTTGGGTGTCGGTATTACATTGATCCGTGGGGTACGAATACGCCTTTTCCTGAAACCCAGTCCCCTGAAACGGGATCCTTCAGGCACGGGCTGGAGAACCATTATCAAGGGGCCTGTCGAAAAATCATTTCGAAGATGGGAAAACCCTCCATCAAAAACGCACTCCCCTTGACTGAAGAGCTGCACCTGGACAGGCTTGTCGCAATCAATCATCTCAATGGAATCTTTCAATGTACCCTTTGTAACGATGCGTATCCCATGTAAGCTGAACTCAGCTACAACCCCCCTGCCCCGGATTGTGCCCTGAGAGATATAGGCATCAACACCGTCAGATAAAAAACGCCTGTCCCTTCTGTTTGTATGTACAGAACCCAGGCATCCAATGTCCACGGTAAAACCATTGATGTCATGTGCTGTGATGGCTGCAGACATCACTGCCAGATCCCTTCCATCATCGATCCTGAGATCCCTGAGTATATAACGGTCAAGATCAAGGGCCTCGCCCTTTGGCCATTCCATACGCACCTGGTCATCTGTAAAGGATGGCCAGGGATATACCCACTTGACGATATCCTGTCCGCTGTGTTTATCCACAAAGTGCGCACCAACACGTCCGGCAATAAAATGGAGATGGTTGATCCGGTTGACAAAACCCCTTTTGTCTATATCTGTACCGGACATAAACATGCCGACAATACCCTTGGGCATCTTCATCATCGCCTCACTAACCAGAATGGTTTTCCTGCGGCCTTTTACCCTGGCACATGATAAGGGGCGTATAGGTAAAACGCCTAGGATCCCGGGCAAAGGTCTTAAAATCAGACAAAAAGGCCTCGTATCCCCCTGGATAAGGATCAAAAAGATCAGGGGCATTAACACAGGCCATCTCAACCTTTTTTGTCCAGTTAAATGCGTCCACCTCGTTAAGCGGTCCATAGATCAGGTGATGGGCCCTCAGGTCAAGTTCTATTGACCTGTACCCAAGGTCATAGAGAAAAGAATACAGTTTCCGGCCAACAAAGGGGTCAAAGTTAAAGGCCTGCATCATTTTGGTCATGCCAGCCCGAAGCACCTCATCCATGCCTTCGGGAAGCTGGTAATGGCTCAGGCAATTATAATCCAGATCGAGGAGACACAGGACCCCGTCCGGTTTAAGATGGGATGTAAGGTTCTCTACTATCCCCCTGCAGCCATCCAGAAAATATTCAAGGACAAACTTTACCCATATTACATCAAACTCACCCAGGTCTGCCATGGACCGGGTGAAATCTGCACACACAAATTTTATACCCTTTTCCCGCCCAAAGTGTTCCCTGGCATACGCCAGCCTGTCCTCGGAAAAATCAATACCCACAGTCTCGCCTTCAGGCCCTGTGAGGGAATGGAGCACAGCGGTCGTGTGCCCGGATCCGCATCCAACATCCAGCACCCTCATGCCAGGACCTATTCCGCACCAGAGCGCCTGCGAGCGCACCGCGTCATCATCCGTCTTTATATCAAGACGCTTCGCCTCCTGCTCGTTTTCCATCATATAAGCATTTTTCTCTTTCATAGATCTCCCTATATATATTCATATAAACCCGCATGAGCGGTGAACTCACAAACAAGGATGAAAAACCATGTCTTCATGACTCGTCTTCCCCGCCTTCGCCTGTCTGCGTGCGACGCACAGGCAGGCGGGAATGACATGGGTGGTGTTCTCTCTTTTTCATATAAACCGTCTTTTATTTCACCGTATAAATCAACCGGGCTTAAAATCACGCTTTTTTAAATCATAAAAACAATTTTTATCTATTAGCACAGAATACGTATTCATTCAACAAAATTACCATGATAGTGTCCAGTGTCTCCAGCATATTACAAAAACACCATTGATCCGGATCCCCTCCTTTGCCCTACAGCAGAGATTCAATCAATCGACATATACCGTCTATGTCGTCAAAATCAAAAAAGGTAATCCCGGCGTCCACATACTGTCTTGCGACAAGGGCTATATAATCCGTGCCCGGGTTCTCAATGCACATGGGAAGATCATGTACACCCGGATTAAAAACCTCGATCTTTTTATATGGTCCATGCTTAAAGCCCTCTATCAGAACGACATCCACACCCTGGGACGCAAGGTTTGAAAAATAGTCAAGGTCCGGAGTCTTCATCTCATACATGAACAGCATCTCATCGGAAAAGGCAATGACCCTTTGCGCACCATGCATGGCAAAACGGTAGCTATCCTTTCCCTCTTTATCCGGTATGGAGAGCCTGCCTGAATGTTTAACCGCCGTAACCTTCAGACCCCTTGCCCTAAGCTTGGATATCACACGTTCCATAACTCGGGTCTTGCCACTGTCAGAACCCCTGGCAACAAAGGATATAATTGTGTCTTTCATCTCAATGAAGGCCTGATATCACTCCATGGACACCACTGGGTGCTGGTGGGAATAATCCCTGTCTGATATAACCTGAACCGCCACACGCCTGGACGTGGCTATGATAATGGGACCAAGCAAATTGATCGTCATTGCCTCCGGATGGGCCCTGGGTATGGTTACGATACACATCACCTCAAGATCACTGGAATCAGCGACCCCCAGATCATGCAGGGCATCTTCCTTTATATCCAGGTGATAATCCGGGACCACGAGCATGGGGCTCATTACAACAAAGGCAAGATCGCCGACATCAACACTCTGCAGCCAGTAAAAGGGAGAACCCTCCTTGTGGGGGAAGAGGATAAACTTTCCGGCCTTATCAAACCCCATAATTCCATTGGGAAAGGTAATTATCTTGTCCTCCTGCACATCAATGCTGCCAAACCGCAAAGTATCTATCTTCAATATCTGAATCCCCCTAGACATAATCAACAAGGCTGAGTTTTGTAATCATGGAGACACTCTGCAGTGTTGCCTGGTATATGGTCTGCTGATTCTTCAAAGAGGTTATGGCCTCTGCATAATCCAGATCCTCGATCAGCGATTTTCTTTTCTCAAGATCAACATCTGCTGTCTTAAGAACCGAAGTGGTATGTTCAAGCCGGTTTACCCTTGCACCGACGCTTGCCATGTTATTTGAAAGCGTACCTGCCGAATCGTCAAGATCCGCTAATGCATTCTGAATCCCATCCTGATCATTGGACGTCAAGGCCTTTCCAAGATCCAGCAGGGTACTGATTATATCACCGGATGCGTCCATGAAAACTTCATGACCCGGAATATTCATCTCAATCGCATCCCCTTTGCCGATAGAGGAACGGATAATACCTGAATTACCCTGATACTGTGTCACCCAGGCACTGTCCTGGTAGACATATATCTCGCTTTCATCATCTACCCTGACCGCTGTCCCTTCCGTAGTCGCACCCTGATCCACCCATGACCCGCCTGTATACCCCCAGATATGGCCGTCATCCGAATCAATGTATCTATTACCCTCTGCGGGTGAAGCCGGAGGGCTGGATGCGATGGTGCGAACACCGTCCGGGTCCCATTTATCCGCATCAACATTGATAAAGGGGGGATCCTGGGTCATGGTGCCGCCAAACATGTACTTGTTGCCATATCTGGAGTTGGCATGCCCCATAACCATATGAAGGATCTGATCCACCTCCTGGGCTGCCCCTTTCCTGGTATCCGCGTCTGCTGTGGATGAGGCCTGCTGGGTGGCAAGCTCTACTGCCCGGCCCAGAAGATTATCCATGTCCTGCATAATGGCATCGGTCCGGTTAAGCCATCCCTCGGCCAGCTCGATATTTTTCTGGAACTGCTCATTTGCATTGAGTTCCGTGCGATAAATCAGCACACTGGACATACCAACCGGGTCTTCGGATGGCTTGTCTATGCGTTTACCTGAGGAAATCTGAGAATTGAGCCTGAAAAGTTTCTCCGTGCTGTTCCCAAGATCCTTTATGATCTGATTATAGAGAAACCGATTGCTTATCCTCATAGTACAACCCCTATCGGCATCTTATCCATCATGCTTTATCCATGCTTTATCCATGCTTTATCCATGCTTTATCCATGCTTTATCCATGCCTTATCCATGCTTTATCAAAAAGCAAATTTGCTGCCAACAGAACAAAACAGGGATACCATTATTTTTTACCCTCCGGACATGGGAAAAGAATGCCAGAAAAGGGGAAATCCCTGCCGTTGACAGACAAATCGTCAGACCCCGCT
>JAYEKR010000018.1:0-6517 GCA_034661115.1 Thermodesulfobacteriota bacterium
TCAACAGACAGACCTAATCAAAAAAGAAAAAACCAATGCTGTTTTTAGTTGCACTGTTTATCATAAGTTGTGGAAGTTAAAAAAGAGAGCAGAAAAAGTCAAGCAAAAAAGGAGGCATCGATGCCGAGCCAGGTCCTGGTCCGAATGGACGAAGCCTATCTTTTTCATCTTATCTCCTTTTCTTCTATTCCAGCATGCAATCTCTAACAGTTTTTCTGCACCAAAGCTTAAACCACTCCAGGATGTGGAGTTGAAATTTAAAGATATCCTGTTTTTCTGCCGAGTGGATAAGTATTAAAGCCTGGCGTGGTGAGAACCAAATACGCGCCACGACAAGAGGTAACCGGTATGATGGATCTAAAAGGCAATCGCTTCGTGGGCATAGTCATCCTCACCCTCCTGTATCCGATGATCGGTTATTGGGTCCATATCCCAAACCCTATGTTACCAGGCGCCGTGCTTGCCCTGAACATGATCTTCCCAGTCCTGGCGGGTTATTTTTACGGCCCCGGAGCAGGCGCTATGACTGGCGGCCTGGGGACAGCGCTGTCGTCCCTGCTGACGGCCAGCCTGTTCGACGGCCTGGCCATCTTTCCGCATGCGGTTATGGGACTTGCAGCCGGCTGGGTGGGCAAGAATCACTCCGCGCAGCTGACTGCCCTGACGATTATTCTCGGTCACGCCTTGAACATCATCTTTTTTTTACGTTTCGAGATGATAGACATCCAGCGGTCACAGGTCTTTGAGACGATCTTGGGCCTGACCACAGAGACGATCATCGATATAGTGGCCATTGTCCTGATCATCATGGTGTTGAAACTCTGGCAGGGAAGGATTGAATAATGTCCATGGCGCTCCCGAAACATCTTCCATCATGGATCAGGATCGCCCTTATATGTATCTGGTTCGGTGTTGCCGGTGCCGCTGTCCTGCTTTTTCAGGATCTGGCGGTCCACCTGAAGGAGATGTTTGCCTACTCCTTTATCATCCCTGTCCTGGTGGCCTCCTTTTATTATGGCCGTCTCGGAGGACTATCGGTTGCCCTGCTCTCATCTCTGGTATGTGGTTCCATGGCGATCGGCAACCCCGATGACCTGGAGTCACCCCTTGTCCAGAGGATCCTGTTCCAGATCATCCTTTTCAATATTGTGGCACTGTTCACCAGTTGGCTCTCGGAGAGAGAAAAAAAGGCCAAGGACCTCTATCACAGCCTCTTTGAAGACGTCCCCGTGGGGATCTACCACAGCTCACCCGCTGGAAGGGTCCTGGCTGCCAATGCCACCCTTATGCATATGCTGGGATATACAACACCGGCTGATCTCCTGGGTATCAATCTGGATCAGACATATATGGACTCCGGCCTGCGCAAAAAATGGACAACGACCCTGGAAAACAAGGGGACGCTTGAAGATATCGAGATCCAGCTAAAACGCAGGGACGGATCGCTCATATGGGTCAAAAACAAGGCCCATATAGTACGGGATGAGGAGGGCAAGGTGGTTTGTTACGAAGGTATCCTGGAGGACATCACCACCCGCAAAGAGACTGAAGACGCCCTGTGGAGATCAGAGAAAAAATATCGCGACATCTTTGAAAACGCCATCGAAGGCCTCTTCCAGACATTACCCGATGGCCACATAATAACCGCCAATACGGCCATGGCCTCGCTGCTGGGATTCGATTCACCCCAGGACCTCATGGCACATGAACCCCTCCTGATAAGGCAGTCTTTTGTCGACAACAACGATCTCGACAAACTCCTCAGCTCTTTGCTAAAAAATGGCTTTGTACAAGACTTTGGAAGCAGGATCTATACCCGGGGCAAAAACATCATTGATGTATCCATAAACATCCAGACTGTCCGCGACAGGCATCAAAAACCCCTGTATTATGAGGGGTTCATCTCGGATATTACCGAAAGAAAACGTTTAGATAAGCTAAGGATCGCCAACAGGGTCCAGTCCGAATTTATCTCCACCATGAGTCATGAGATCAGGACACCCTTGAATTCCATCCTCGGTTTCAGCGAACTCCTTGAGACCCAGATCACAGACAAGCAGCACCAGGAGTATCTCTCGGCCATCAGCTCAAGCGGCAGGATCCTCCTGAGCTTGATCAATGACATCCTTGACCTTTCCAAGATCGAGGCCAATAAAATAGACCTGCACTACACAGCGACCAATGTCCGTACAATATTTGCAGAAACCAGGAATATATTCTCTCAAAAGGTCAAGGAAAAGGGCCTTGATCTTGAGATTGAGATTGATCCCGGACTGCCGGAGACCTTGCTCCTGGATGAGATTCGCCTACGGCAGATCCTCTTCAACCTTGTGGGGAACGCCATCAAGTTCACCTCCTGCGGCCATATCGACCTATCTGTCCATGCAAGCATCAGCCGAACCAATCACAATCTGCTAGATCTCAAGTTTGCTGTCAAGGATACGGGCATAGGCATAGCACCTGAACAACAAGAAACCATCTTTGAAAACTTTCGCCAGGTGGATGGACAGGATTACTCAAAATATGGGGGCTCAGGGCTGGGCCTGGCCATCTCAAAACGGCTTGTGGGTGTGATGGGCGGAGAGCTGTCGCTTAACAGCGCAGTCGGCCAGGGCAGCACCTTTGAGGTGCTCATCAGGGACGTGGCACAGACAAGGGCTGAAAACCCCATGGATGAAGCCATTGATATGGACCTGGACGCCATGCGATTTGAACCCGCTGAAATTATCATCGCAGATGACTACGAAAATGCGCGCGCATTATTGAAAGGTTTGTTGATGCCCTATGGGTTCCATCTCATCGAGGCCGTTGATGGCAAACAAGTCCTCGAGTTGGCAAGAGAACATTGTCCCGACCTGATCCTGATGGACATCAAAATGCCGGTCATGAGCGGGCATGAGGCACTGAAGGTATTACGGGAAGACAAGGACACTGAAAACATCCCGGTTGTCGCCGTGACCGTCTCGAGCATGCCAAACGCTGGTGATTTATCCAACCGGTTTGAGTTCAACGGGTATTTGAGAAAACCTGTGTCCAGAAATGGACTGATTTTGGAAATAGCACGATTTCTTGCATACTCGTTTGATAAAACACCTTCTGGAAAGACCAAAACTGTTTCCACCCCTGACACACTGACCTCACCCCCCCCCGAAACCATTTCCAGGCTTCCAAACCTGCTAAAAAGGATAGAATCCGATTATATGGGGCCTTGGTCCAAATTACAAAAAACCATGAATTTCAAAAAGATACAGGGCTTTGCCCTGGACATCAAGGAATTGGGTACAGAGTATCACCTCGATGCCCTGGTCCAATGGGCCGAAGATCTCGACAAACTTGCAATGGGCTTTGATATAGAAAGGCTGCCGAACACCATTCAACAATTCCCCGAACTGGTGCAATGGATATCCAAACACATGGTCCATGTGGACCTGCAAGAGAAAAAACAGCCCAAGATTGATTGAAGAGGGAGAACAAGATGACAGGAGCTGATCACCCAAACGCACCATTAATTTTTATTGTTGATGACATGCCCAACAATCTAAAGCTCTTAGGTCCCATATTATCAAAGGAGAATTTCGAGATCGCAGCCGCTCAGAGTGGCCGGCAACTATTTTCGATGCTGGAAGAGGATCTCCCGGATCTCATCCTGCTGGACATCATGATGCCTGAAATGGATGGAATCGAGGTATGTCGGCGCTTAAAGGATTCACCCAGGACGCAAAAAATCCCTGTCATCTTTCTGACTGCCTTGCGTGGAACGGATGACATTGTCAAGGGCCTTAAGGCCGGGGCAGTGGATTATGTAAATAAACCTTTCCATGCGGCAGAATTACTGGCGAGGGTGCACACGCAGATCGATCTCAAGAGGAAAACGGATGAAATCCATAGAATGAACAAAGAAATGCATCAATTGACACAGGAACTAAAACAGCGGAATTCAGAACTGGAGCAGATCTCCATTACCGATGGCCTTACCGGACTCTATAATCATAAATATATCATCAATCGTTTGGAACAGGAGATCTCCCATGCCAAACGGTATTCAACCGCCCTATCGACCGCCATGTTCGATATCGATCATTTCAAACAGGTCAATGACAAATATGGCCATCAGACAGGGGACAAGGTCCTCAAAGAGATCGCTTCCGCCATTGTATCCCAGCTGCGAAAGGTCGATCTGGCAGGACGCTATGGGGGCGAAGAATTTATGCTTATCCTGCCCAATACCCAAAGGCAACGCGCCATGATTGTAGCTCAGAGGATCAGGCAACATATCGAGGGTCTCGAATGGGGGCATGAAGGCATGTCTATCACCATCAGTGGTGGTGTCAGCACCCTGAAAAACGAGGACATTGGCCAACTGATCATGAAAACGGACAATCTGCTCTATCAGGCCAAGACCAATGGAAGAAACCGGATCGAGGATAGTCCATAGGGTGCATCCATAAAACTATGATGCCCGGGGTCCATTGCAGCACAATCAAGAGATATCCTGAAAACCCCTCAAAAATTGAAAACCCTGTCCCTTATGGTTGCCCTGTGTTTGTTGCAATCAGGGGTCTGCCCTTGCTGTGTGTGGGATGGTTTTTTGAGGGGTTATCCACATTCTAATTGCGAATTTCATAGGTAAATGCGGGGCGAACGGTTACCTCTTTTTTCATACAAAACACCCTTGCATTGTAGCCAGGATATGTCATATCCTGGCTGTTTTGGGAGATCTATGAAAAACCGAACAAAGAAGATCCTTACCCGTGTGTGTTTTGTCCTGGCCATTGTGGCTGCAGGGATGATCCTGTGCCTCGCCTTTCTCAACTCAAAACCCCGCCTGTTCGCCCACCTGGTGGAAAGGCCTTTGTCGGCTGCGCTGGGCACAAAAGTCTCCATCCAGGAAGCCACCATCCATATATCAGGGGCACGCATGAATCTGACTGGGGTGGATATGGATCTCGGGCAGGGGTCTTACCTGCGTGCCCCTGAAATCTCTGTTCGCCTTTTATCCCTGTCCTTTTCGGACAAAAGAATCAGCCCCCTGGCGATTGAAATAACCAGGCCAGAGGCGCGACTGGATCTGAAATACCTGAAAGACCGAGCGCCCGGACATGGCGGTATCCTGCCAAAAATCCGGATACACCAGGGCATTCTCACCCTTGTCCACAAAGACCGCAAGGTATCCTTTGACAGGATCAATGCCAGTTTTGCCTCAAAACATATTGACCTGAGCACTGAAATCCTGGGTTCAAAGGCCGTGATACACGCATTGCAAAAGGACAGGGGCTGGAAAGGGACCGCTGAATCCAGAGGAATAAACCTCGGGACGTTCAAGGAAAAGGGCCTTGAAGGTAGATGCAGCATAAAATGCGCGTTCGACACGGGTAAAAAAACGCCATACCTGTCTCTCAACATGGACATAAGGGGATTGACCCTGCCCTGGAAAAAAGACCCCTTTGATGATATCGCCATCCACATCAGGACAAAGGGCAACCCAAAAGAGACCCTGATCGAAAATATCTCCATACAGTCCGGACCCATTGATATAACGGGCACGGGCCGCATACAGGGAAAGATCTCAAAAGACGCACTCATGGATTTGAACATGCACTCCAATACCTTTGATTATGAGACCGTGGTCAAGATGCTGCCTGAATACCTTTTCCCGGACATGTTCTCCGACCTTATCTTCAGGCATATCCGGGAGGGAAAATCCTGTTTTGAGGAGATTTCATACAGGGGCAGAATCAGCACCCTGGCCGACAAAAGAGGCCTTCTTGACGGCCTGACCATCCGGGAGATCATTGATGGACAGAGCCTCGGGTACGGATTCGGCAGTCAACGGGTCCGCAACATTACCGGTACGGTCACTCTCTCAAAGGGCGACATAATATTCAAAGACCTCTGCGGATACATGAACGAGGCACAAATGAAGCATGTTGACATCCGGCTGAAGGATATCGGCAGACCAGGAACCAGGGGCAGTGTCGATGTGGACCTGGACATGCCGGGCCATGAGTTTATCAATGCATGGAGGGCACTCATGCCCACAAAGGGCATCCATGATATACTGGACCCTGTATCCGATGTCCAGGGCGGCAGGATCTCAGGTCAGGTCTCGACCATCTGGAACGACCAGGGCATGCAGACAAAGGGGACAATCACAGTCAAAAATGCCGGATTCTCGTGGAACAAAACACCCTTAAGACATATCTCAGGGACAATTTGTTCACCTGCATTTGACTCACCCCTGCAGATCAATCTCCAGGGCCTTATCCACGGACTCCAGGTTAAAGACCTTGACCTGTCAATAAAAGACCCCTTTGGCGAAAAGATCTCAACCCTGAAAATGGGTATACAGGGGCTTCCGGAGACCAGGACATTCTGTATGGGGAAAGATACAGAGGTCATGCTCACGGGCACAGGCCTGGGCATGGTGTTTCAGGGTAATATTCAGGCCGCATTCAAAGGATTCTCCATCTTCGGCACCCAATATACCCTGATAAAAGGCCCGGCAGAGGCCGATGGG
>JAYEKR010000019.1:0-6513 GCA_034661115.1 Thermodesulfobacteriota bacterium
AGGCCAAGCAAAGGGGGCCACATCGACCGCGTCTTTGCCCGTGATTCCGAAGAACCCGACCTTGAGGCCGTTGGACAGGTTCTTTATATAATATTTTTTTATCACCCCCTGGTCAAATAAACCCTTGAGAGCGTCATCCTCGGCCTTTTCATCATCAAAGATAAGGTTGGATGCCACCACAGGCAGATCAAGACCCATCTGTGGTATGTGGGAATATATCTCATATGTGCCTGAGGGCTTCCAGTCAAATTCATGGTTCCCCATGTTGATCGCGTCATAATTCAGGGCATCCATGATGCCCAGCTCGGCCTTTCCCCTGAGCAGGGCAAAACCGGTCCCCATCATAAAGTCACCACCATCAAGGAGGAGGCTAGGTATGCCTCTTGCCTTTCTCTCGGCCCTCACCTCTTTTACTACTGTGGCCAGCCTTGCCATTCCACCGACCGTATTATCGTCGTGTTTTGTAATTGGGGTATATTAACAGTTCGGCCCAAAACCCAGAAGGTGCGAGTGTATGTCATTCGTATGCATGATGGTCAGGCGTGAGGGCTGTGCCATCAGAACAGTGCCAGGCAATATGAACATACAGACCGTCAATACGTATAACCATCCCTTGTTTTTTACCACTGTATCCTCCTTTTCAGGCGCTTTACAGGCCTGTGAACACAAGTTTTAAACCGTGAACGCTTACAAAATTATAAACATTTACAATGCCTTTTATCCCTGGATATGTTCGAGCGCAATTTGGAACATGCGGCGAACCGGCTCTGCCGCGCCCCACAGGAGCTGGTCACCTACAGTGAACAAGGTCAGGTGTTTGTCGGAGATTGTGAGTTTCCTTATGCGCCCGACCGGAATTCTGAGGCTGCCGGTTATTGCGGCAGGGGTAAGGTGTTTTAATGTCTCCTCTTTTGTATTGGGGATTACCTCGACCCATTTATTTGAACCCCGGAGCATTCCATGGATTTCGTCAATGGGGATATCTTTGTTCAGCTTTATGGTCAGGGCCTGTGAGTGGCAGCGCATGGATCCGACACGGACACACAGGCCGTCAATGGGTATTGGATCTGCGTTATTGAGGATTTTGTTTGTCTCGGCCTGGCCCTTCCATTCCTCGCGGCTCTGCCCGTTTTCTATCTCTGTGTCGATCCAGGGTAAGACACTTCCAGCAAGAGGGAAGCCAAAGTTTTTTACCGGGAAGTTATCTTTGCGCATGGTATTGATCACCCGTTTGTCGATCTCCAGTGCCGTGCTTGCCGGGTTGGCCAGCAGGTCCTGCGATGCCCCTGCAATACCAGCCATTTGCTCTATGAGCTCACGCATATTTTTTGCGCCCGCACCGGATGCAGACTGATAAGTCATGGAGGTCAGCCATTCCACATTGCCCTGTTGAAGGAGGGGGGCAATGGCCATGAGCATAAGGCTTACCGTGCAGTTGCCGCCGACAAACTCTTTTTTGCCTTCTGCCAGAGCATTATCAATGACTTCACGGTTTACCGGGTCAAGCACGATCACGCTTGAGTTCTGCATGCGAAGGGCCGATGCGGCATCGATCCAGTATCCATCCCATCCGGCTTTTCTCAATGCCGGATACACCCTGTCTGTGTAGGCGCTGCCCTGACAGGTAACAATGATATCCATGTCTTTGAGTATGTCCATGTCGAATGCATCTTTGAGTTCAGGGTGATCAATGCCGATGTCAGGACCGGGCTGACCCACCTGCGAGGTGGACATGAACACAGGCTCAATCCCATTGAATCCGTTTTCCGATATCATCCGGTCCATGAGGACCGAACCGACCATGCCGCGCCATCCAATGAATCCTGCTCTTATCATATATTTCCTTTTTATTGTTGGCCAGGGGATATAAAGGCGCACATGAGGTTTTTCATGGTTGCCATATTATTACAGCCCCTTATCACGACTGAACCCATGGCATCCAGCACCAGGCCTCTTTTGTTCCCCTTTGTTTGTTGGCCAGTATATGCGTGTGCATTGCGACTGTCAATAGATCTTCGGACCAAGACCAGAGAGAAAGACCTTGACATCGTCCAGGAATAAATATTGATAATAATTGTGGTTGTAGCTGTTTGCAAAAATCTCGGGTTGTCATTCCCGCCTGTCTGCAGCAGGCGGGAATCCAGTAATCCCTGTGTCATATGGACCTCCGCTTTTTGCCTGTGCGAGGACATGTTTCACGAGGATGACAGTTTTTTTAGTCCTGTATTTGGCCCGGATCTCTATATTTTTGTGTAACAGCGCATTATTATACCATAAAAACGTTTGTACGGGTGAAGAGATGATTACATATCAGTTGACCATACCGACCGAGAACGCGCCCGGGAGGCTTGCCCGGGTATCCGGGATCCTTGCTGAGGAAAAGATCAATATCCGTTCGATTACCATCTCATCCTTTGGGGACAAGGGGTTTTTCAATATCCTGGTGGATGATCCGAAACTGGCACTCAAGGTACTTGAAGGCCACGGCATAACGGCAAAGCTCAGCGAGGTGATTGCCGTCATGATTAAAGATAAGCCAGGGGGCATGGACCGTCTTGTTCAGCTCCTTGCCTCGAACAATGTCAATATCGAGCATGCCTATGGTTTTGTCATTGAAAGCAATAAGGATGCTGTCTTTGTCATTGACGTGGATAATTGCGATGAGACGCAGAAAATATTGAAGGAGCATGGATTCAAGACCCTAAATGCCGATGCCCTTATTGCCGCTGAGCCCTTTCATTATATGAGGTATTGAAAGAAAAGGTGAATGGTCACCGGGTTTTTAAAGCAGTCCCGGGAGAAACAGGGCTATCTGTGGAAAACAGATCAGTATCCCGGTCGCGATGATCATGGCGGCCAGCATAGGCAGCACACCCTTGAATATAAGGTTCAGCGGCACATCCCGTGCAACCCCGCTCACCACATAAACATTCACCCCGACAGGAGGGGTGATAACGCCTATCTGGGTTACGAGCACGATGATCACCCCGAACCAGACAGGGTCATAGCCGAACTGTATGACCACCGGGTAGAAGATCGGGATGGTGAGCATGATGAGGGCCAGGGCATCGATGAAACACCCGCCGATGAAATAAACGCCAAGGATCATACACATGATTATGGCGGGAGGTAGATTGAAGGAGGCGATCCATTCTGCGATGTCATAGGGGATACGCGATATGGCCAGGAAGTGTCCGAATATGGTGGCGCCTGCCACAATGACCATGATCATGCAGCTTATCCGGGTGGTCTCGAAGAGTGCATCGCTGAAGCCTTTCCATGACAGGTTGCGTCGTAAAAGGGCAACAATAAGGGTTGCAAAGGCCCCGACCGCCCCTGCCTCTGTGGGGGTGAATATACCTCCGAAGAGTCCGCCCATTACCAAAATGAATATTACCAGGGTTTCACTAACCCCGGACACAGATGCAACCTTTTCTTTAAAGGATGTCTTTGGGCCACGTGGGCCAAGTTCCGGTCTTAATTTGACCCATATTATGATGCTGAGGATAAACAGGATACTAAGGATAATCCCGGGCAGGATCCCGGCCAGAAAGAGGTCGCCAATGGATTGTTCCGTGAGTATGCCGTAGACGATAAAGATCACGCTCGGCGGGATGAGTATACCAAGACTTCCCCCGGCCGCTACCACGCCGGTGGCCAGTTCTGGCTTGTAATTATAGCGTTTCATCTCGGGCAGGGTGGCTGCCGCCATGGTGGCGGCAGTGGCATTCGTTGATCCGCAGATGGCGGCAAACCCAGCGCAGGCACCGATGGTAGCCATGGCGAGGCCACCGGGGAGGTGTCCGATGAGTTTATATGCCGTGTCAAAGAGACGTGAGCTGATCCCTGAGTGAAAGGCCAGCTGTCCCATGAGGACAAACAGAGGTATCACTGTGAGGCTGTACGAGCCGAAGACTGCGAACATATCTTTGGCAACGAGATGTAGCGATGCATCAAACGAGACAATGTATCCAAATCCTACAAATCCAATGATGGCCATGAGAAACCCCACCGGCATGCGCATAAAAAGCAGGATAAACAGCGTAGCCGTCCCGATAATACCTATGGTGGTGGGGGTCATTCGGTTTCTCTCCCGAGCAATGCACCCAGGAACTCCATGAATAGGACCACGCATAAAAGGGCGCACCCAATGGCAATCCCATAGACAAAGGGATATAGGGGCATCTCAAGGGTTGGTGACACCACGCCCGATTCCATCAGGCTTCCGGCATACAGGGCAGTCTGCCATGAGATTACACCAAACAAAAACATTGCTATAAACGCGTTTACCATATTGATGACACGCATGGGTGTTTGAGGGAGTCTCTGCACCAGGAACTCAACCGCGATATGCCCCTTTTTGATTGAGGTATAGGGCAGGGAAAAAGAGATTACCAGCGCACCCACAAGCCCGACAATTTCATAGGTGCCGGGAAAGGGAGAGCCGAAGAACCGCATGATCACATCCGCAGTGGTCAGGAACATGATAAAGGCAACTGCTGCCGCGGAGATCCAATTTATTTTCTCCGCGGTCCGGGCAACAATATTATGTATGCGCAGAAACGAAATCATTGGCTTAGACCATTCGATCCATATCCATTCATGGTTGCGGCATTATCCCTGTGCATTTTCACCTTTTTATTTGTTTGAGTTTTTTGAGTCCTTGATCAAGCCCTTGAGGTCTTCCACGTGTTTTTTTGCATCAATGCCTTTGGCCTTTGCTTTTGTGATATAATCACCTATCACCTTGTCAACTGCCTTTTTCCATTGTTTTGCCTCATCCTCGCCAAGGGGTATAATCTTGTTCTTGAGTCCCAGTGTGTATTCCCTGCCTTCTTTGTCTGCCTCGGTCCATGCGGCGGCGTGTACCTTTATCCATTCTGAGTCAACCTGGTTGAATACCTTTTTGATATCATCAGGGAGGCTGTTCCACTTGTCCTTGTTCATGACAACGAACATGGTGGTTGTATAGCCAATATTGTTGCAGTCCGTGGTATAATCGATTACTTCGGCCTGTTTCCATCCTTTGAGGGTTTCAATCGGGGTAAAGGTTCCATCGACCACTCCCTTCTGCAGGGCCTCGTAGGTCCCGCCCTGGGGCATTGCCACTGGAACACCGCCCAGTGCATCTGTGACCTTTGCGCTCAGTCCGGTGGAGCGAATTTTCATGCCCTTGAGGTCATCCATTGTCTTTACCGGTTTCTTGGTATGCAGAAGCCCGGGGCCATGGGCATGAAGATATAGCACCTTTACATCCTCGAGCTCTTCGGGCTTCACCTGGTTATAGAATTCGTTTGCAACAACCGTGGCTGACTGGCCGTCAGGATACCCAAGCGGAAGATCCACTGCCTCCATCACTGGAAACCGGCCCCGTGTATAGGCAAAACAGGACATGCCGATTGCGGATATGCCTGTTACCACGCCGTCATAGCAATCCTTTGCCTTTGTAAGCGTCCCTGCCGGGAACATATTGATTTTTACCCGTCCATCACTACGTTTTTCAATCTCTTCTGCCCAGGCATCAGCTGCCTTGCACTGGACATGAGAAGGCGGGAAAAATATGCTGTAGGAGAGCTCTGTTACCGGCTGATCCTCTATACCCTGGCTTTTTGCAGCCTGATCTTTTGAAATGTCTTTGTCCTTGGATGTTTTGCTGCATGCAAAACAAAGAAATGCAACAGATAGAATACATACAATTGATACAATCCCCTTTTTCATGTTTTTCTCCCCATGTAAAATATTTTATTTACATGACCCATGTCATGCATTCCAATAGTTACCTTAAGAACTGCAACAGGTCTGATGGTTCAATCCACCTTTGCTTTTGCTATGGCGGACAATGGATGCCCGGGTTTGATCCACCGGAGATTGCTCCGTGGTTCATACCATCAATTCTCAAGGATACCTTTCATGTTTTCAGCGCAAAAATCAAGGGAATAATCCGCACCAGGCCATTGCGCTGTGCCCCTGATACACCAGGATGGCTGTGCCTTCCTCTCTTCGAAGTTTACCTTTCATCTATCAGGGGTTTAATCTCTCTTAGGGTTTAATTCCCCGCAGCTTGCTGCGAAAGGCCTATTCCCCTTAGGTAGCCGTTCACGGCTTGAAATTGGAAATTGGAAATTAGAAATTGGGGAGAAATGAAACGAGCTTACGAGCTGGATGTGTACAAACTGGCAGAAGCGTTATCAGATATGGTCTGGCACGATTTTGATAAGTGGAACAAAAAGGTTCAAAACCACTGTGGGCTATCAGATAATACGATCTTCCGACAGCATAGCCGCAAATATAGCGGAAGGCTATGGTCGGTATACTCCCGTTGAAAAAACTCGGGCCAAAATTGAATGCGTTCGTCAACAGTACAAAAGCATAAAGGCCAACGTTCCACGTTCCAATTTCAACGTTCCGTGAACGGTTACAATAACAGGAACACCACCACAGTCATTCCCGCGAAGGCGGGAATCCAGTGTTCCAGATAATTCACGTTTCTGGACCCCCGCCTTCGCGGGGGTG
>JAYEKR010000020.1:0-6505 GCA_034661115.1 Thermodesulfobacteriota bacterium
TTTCTTCTGATGAGTTTTCGCAACCATGATTTGGTTTCTTCAAGTGAACGGCTACTATAGATAAAACTTTTTCCTGTCTCCCCAATTTCTAATTTCTAATTTCCAATTTCAAGCCGTTCACGGCTACACATCCAGCTCGTAAACTCGTTTCCTGTCTCCCCAATTTCTAATTTCTAAATTCAAGCCGTGAACGGCTACAAATAAAGGATAAAAAAGAAATATTTGCTGCCAAACTTACTCATTACTTGACATAATCGAATATTTCCTTTATATTAGAGATAATGTTATATTCAAAGGAACAAAGAAGGTTCGAACGGATTGGTCTGTCACAGATTGATGCATCCATTGACATCAAGGGTGCACCCAAACATGTAAATATCGTCAATGCAACCGAGGATGGAGTGTGTATATCAGGTCCTGAACTTTCCAGTGGTTCTGTGATATGTCTGAATATCCAGAAATATGACACGGTGCCACCAGAAGAAATCTCTCTGTATTGCCGTGCCATATGGACCCAGGCAGAAGGGAACAGCCACAGGTACTCAGGGCTGTCTTTCCTTCAAACCAATCGGATCCTTTTCAAAAAGGATCTTAATTCATTTATTGACCTTGTTGAAACAGCCCGCGGTTCAAACGGTATATAATCAGCCGCCAATATCACTCATCATCATCATACAATCGGGGTTTGCCTTGGCACCAATCCCTGCTGGTTTTTCTTTGATGCCCGTTTCAATGAGTTCTTCCAGCCCTGTCTCAGAGATACCCCTTCGCATGGGACCGAGAAGGTCTATGGACTGATCGGAAAACAGGCATGGTCTCAGATGTCCGTCCGCAGTGATCCGAACACGGTTACACCGGCTGCAGAATCCCGGGTCGGTAACCGCATCAATAAGCCCGATAGAACCCCTTGCGCCTGCAATCCGGAAGACCTTTGCAGGGCCAAGCCCACCGGGCAGAGGATCCAGCTCGCCGAATATGGATTCAATAGTCCCCTTGATTTCCTGAGAATCAAGGATTTCCCCATCTCCAAAGCGTGCCCCGCAACCCATGGGCATGAGTTCGATAAAACGCACCTCGACTGGGTTGGAAATGGTCATGGCGGCAAAGGCGTTGATCTCATCGTCGTTGAATCCACGAATAGCAACCACGTTTATCTTTACAGGCCCAAGCCCATACTCCAGCGCCGCATGGATACCCGACTGTGTCTTTTCAAAGGCATCAATACGGGTAATATGATAAAATTTATCTCTGTTCAGAGAATCCAGGCTGATATTAACCCTGTCCAATCCGGCCTGGCGCAGATCTCGAGCCACAGGCGCCAGCAAAACCCCGTTGGTGGTAAGGGATAGATCATTCACACCTTCTATCGACTTCAGTGCAGATATAAAACCGGCAAGCCCCTTGCGCACCAAAGGTTCGCCCCCGGTAAGACGGATCTTTTCCACACCCCTTGATACAAAGACCCGTACAACCCTCAAAAATTCCTCATACCGCATGATATCATCGTGTGAAATCCATTCGACACCTTCAGCAGGCATGCAGTACCTGCATCGAAAATTGCACCGGTCTGTAACTGAAAGACGTATGTAGCGTATCTGTCTCGAATAGTTGTCCACCAGGGGTGTCATATCAATACACCTTTTGTATGATCTTGTTCAATGCGCCGGCCCGGTAAAGGGCCTGGGTCCCTCCACCCTCCATAACGATCTCCATGGCCCTTGATGCATCAGCGACACTGGCGCCGGCAAGCCAGGTGACTCCTGAACCGGCAAAGATGTCACCCCCTGCCATGGGGGTACTCGGCCCCATCAGGACCACTGCCTCGGCCCCTGATGTATATCCCAGGATCTCTTCCAGTGTGTCATTGATAATGGAAGTTGCACTAACAATAACCACTTCGCTGGACAAAAGGATCTCTGGCATCTCCTCAGGGGAATGAATCAGAGGACTTGAAATATCCCGTCTTTCAAAAATACTGAGCTCAGCACCCATATCCACGATCAGTCTGACCACTGGAGCGATATATCCCACCATGGCCACCTTTGTTGACTTTTTTATTGAAATATTCTCAAAGATATCCCCGGAACTGCCCTTTATCTGGTCCGCCTTGACTGCGTTCAGGGCAGCAAGGGCAAGAGACCTGGAAACAAACCCATTTCCGGAATTGTAGGCAATGAGATCCTTGAGAGTCGACCCGGCCAGACAGCCTGCCCTGTCAAAACAACATTCAAAACCATTATTTCCCGAAGAAAGGTTCGCACACAGCCCCACCCCGGCCCCCTCAACCTCTACAGCGCAATAGGCTGTGGAAACCACGGCCTTTGTTATTCTTCGGCTAGACTCGGCATCGGATACACAGGACAATAATGTATTTAGCATAATAAACAGCATCTAGCATGATAGGTATGCCACGTCAAACATATACTTGCATAAACATATAAACTCGCATGAGCTGGGCTCACAACCAAGGACGGGGAAAAAGGCCTCACCTCAGGGCCGCAGAGTCAAAACCCTTTTATCCACAGATTACGCAGACAAAAAACATAAGGATAGTGAGCCAATTGACAAGTTTGTCTTTCCCTCTCCCTCCTCGTCATTCTCGCCTGTCTGCAGCAGGCAGGCGAACGCGGGAATCTAGAAAAACGGAGACAGGAGACCGGAGAACGGGAATGCCTCACCGTCACCCCCGCCTGCGAAGTGCGTCGCACGCAGACAGGCGAAGGCAGGGGTCCAGAAACGTGAATTACATGGAACACTGGATTCCCGCCTTCGCGGGAATGACGGGAGGGGAACGGGAATGACGGGAGGGAAAAGGGAATGACGGGAGGGAAAAGGGAATGACTGTGGTGGTGTTCCTATCTTTTTCATATAAGAGACGCCCGGTGTCGTCGCCGGGCATCTGAAGTTAATTCATTTTCATGGGTAAGTCGACCCGCAGGGGGAAAACCGGACCTGGTCCACATTGTTCAGGATATTCACGGCCTGAATCAGATCGCCGGTTGCATAAAAATCAACCGTTACAAAATTGGGGACCTGTGAGTGCTCCTGCTGGCATTCCTGTGCACGATCGACAAGAAAAGGATTGTAATTTACCTGTTCGGCAAGAAACTGTGCACCCAGCGGTGCAGTGAGAAAGTGGTTAAGGATAAAGAGATCATTGTCATATGATCCCCTGTTGATCTCGCAGGAAAAATCAGAGGGGCTTTCTGCATGATAATGGGTCTCCCAGGCAAAGGCCCAGACATCCATATACCAGTCCTCGCTGTCCCGGCCGCCCCCGTCGCGATCAGTGAAGACCACGATCCTTTTGTCCATTTCTATCATCTCCTCCAGCGTGGGCCAGGGTTGAGATCGCCGGTGTGCATAGCAGTAATGCATCAGCCCGCTTTCTTCAAAGGCTTCCCTGATCCCTGCTCGGTCCACATAGCACTCAAAGATAATGCTCAGGACCTCATTCGGGGCATGATCCAGATACACCCTCAGTGTCTCCAGGGTTTTTACAAGGCTCTGCCCTCCAAACCAGCAGGATTCATGGCAGACATAGGGAATGCCTTTGAGGGCCTGGATTGGGCCATCATATGGATGGACATCGATCATAAAGGCACGCACACCGTCTGTAAGCTGACGGGCAATGGAGTGGTTCTGGTTCGGGGCGAGCCAGAGGCCATCCGCATGGTTAAAGGCATTGTGCGCGGTGGCATAGGACACATCATTATAGGGCAGAGAACACAGCTCTGAAAACCCGTTACAGCACAATTCCGGGGAGTCCATCACAGGGATGCTTAGAGAAGATGGATGTTCCTCGTCGTGCCAGATAATACCTGCACCTGGAATCCTTGAATTGAGGTAGCACAGGTCAGAGGTGGCGATGGTCAATTTGAGCCGGTGCCCGGCCCTGATCACCCTGGTGATGCCCGCAAGATCAAAGGTATGGAGCTGTGGCTCCCGCAGATCCCCCATCCTGGGTGTCCCTAATACAGGGATACCCGCTATCCATTCCTCAAGATCACTGCCTTTGATGACCTTTTCAACAAAGGCCTCGTTGATCTCTTTAAACGTGGCACTGTTATAAATTCTTTCATCAAAGGCAGGCATGACATTGTCCCCGGAATCCCTTAAGGGTATGCGCCGGGGTGTGACCATATGGTTGATCAGGTCTTTATCCTGAAACACTTCGGCTGCCAGGGGGAATTCATCCATTGGAACAGGCAAATAGGGGATGGCTACCTCATCACCGTTTGGACTGATATCATACAGCTTTACAAAAAATGTGATGTCAGTGCCCAGTGCGGAAAACCACAATTTCACCCCTGGTATGCCAGTAATTTGGGCATCCGTATAAAAAGGATCAGTGGTAAAGGAAACCGAAGTGAGCATGCTGTCAAATGCGGGCATATCCGGCGGCAACATAGACTGTATTGCCTGAATCTCTGAAAGGCTGGTGGGAATAATGGGGATACCCGCCATATATGACCTGCCCTGACCCTGTACGTAATCCCGGGCATCCACCTCAGTGTCGCATACAAGCGCACCCCCTGCATGCAGATAGTATTTTTTCTGCATATCATCCGGCACAAGGGGCCAGTCACCAGAGCCTATGCCCCAAACGCCCTTTGAATACTCCATATCATACTCAAATTCCGGACCTGTATCCACAGTATCATCCTTCAGATAATGATCCAGCCAGGCATGTACACGCGACTCAATGGCATTCTGATCCCTTGTCGGGTATGCGTGTCCCCCGTCATACCAGTACATCTTTGCATCCACCCCGTTTACCCGTATATCCTCAAAGGTGCGTACCCCTTCCTTGAGATCAAAGAGGGTGTCCTTTTCTCCCTGGATAACAAGACATGGGGCAATGACCTTATCCATGCGCGTACAGGGGGACCTCAACCGTATGCCTTCTCTCATGCCCGGAGACACCTCATTGGTCAAAAATGATGCCATGAGCCACTCTCCCAGATGGGGATCAAGACCGGAACCCTCCTGGTTTCTCAAGAGACCTCCGGCATAGAACCCAAGGCTCCATAAAACCTTGAAGGCATCCCCGGGACACAATGACTGCTGCAGATCATTCCATGTCCTCTCCGGCACAATGGCGTCGATACGATGATCATAGGAGGCAGTAAGGAGCTGGATGGCCCCTCCATACGAGCACCCGCTCATACCCAGCACAAAATCCCTGTCTTCGTCCCCAGGTATGTCATCCGCCTCCTGCACCCGATCCATATTAAAATCAAAATCAACCAAATTCTTGTTTTCAAACAGGCGTGCATCATCTGTGTCCTGTTGAATCACAAAGGCCTGGGCACTGAGCCAGTTGATAAGGCGGATCGTGTCCTTGACCTCGTACTCGCTGGAATCAAGACGGACCAGACCACCGGAGTTGCCCCATCCACGGGCGGACCAGAGCAGGCAGGCATAGCCATCATCCCGCAATGCCATGGCACGCGAAAGCATCTCAGACGCATCGCAGTTCCATCCATGGGGCAGCATAATACAGGGGTATGGGGATGGACCGGCAGGGAGAAGCAAACGGCATTCCAGTTCAACACCGTCAAAAGACTCAAGGAAAAACCACCCGCTGTCTCTGGCCGCCACAGGCTCGCCATAAAGGGGATCAGGGTCGATCCGGTCTATGAAACCATCTCCATCCGAATCCACAGACATCTCCCCGCCCGGGGGCAGAGAAGAAGCATGATCACTGCCTGAACATCCAGCAAACGCCCCTGTGAATACAAGGATACATACAAACAAAATTGCACGAAAATCAAGATGCCTCATAAAATGCCCCCTGGACTGAATCATCACCTTCATACAATCGTCCGGGTCCCTGAAGGAGCTGCAGGGACCCGGACCATTGACGCCTTTTCAGGATGGACGTCACATCCCTATACAGACCTCCCGGACATAAAATGCGCATTATATGCGCAAAAAAAACATTCCCTTTGCACTATGCAAAGAATATACCTTTTTCAATAAATATGTATCCCTCTGAAATACCAGGACAAACCCCATGGACCGACATGGACACAGACAAAAAATAGGTACTATTTTTCCCTTAAAAGGGAAATAAACTACCTATTGCACAAAAAATGAACTACCCCGCAGCAAGCTACGGGGTATCAAAACTTTCTAAGGGGGTAACCGTTCACGGAACGTGCTTTCCACGTCACCCCCGCGAAGGCGGGGGTCCAGAAACGTGAATTATCCGGAACACTGGATTCCCGCCTTCGCGGGAATGACTGTGGTGGTGTTCCTGTTATTGTAACCGTTCACGGAACGTGCTTTCCGCGTCACCCCCGCGAAGGCGGGGGTCCAGAAACGTGAATTATCTGGAACACTGGATTCCCGCCTTCGCGGGAATGACTATGACGGGAGTATACCGACCATAGCCTTCCGCTATATTTGCGGCTATGCTGTCGGAAGATCGTATTATCTGATAGCCCACAGTGTTCTGAACCTTTTTGTTCCCTTTATCAAAATCGTGCCAGACCATATC
>JAYEKR010000021.1:0-6501 GCA_034661115.1 Thermodesulfobacteriota bacterium
CAGAGCGAGGGGAATGCCCCCGTATCATTATTACAGGAGGCCTTTGCTCTCTCCTGAAGGACACCTTTCCCGTAGCGTGGATAATGGACCCTGACCTTACACTCAAGGGGCTTTACACGATTTACAAGGAAAACAGGGCATTGTCCTGATTCATGGTTTAAAGGATTGAGTTGTGCTGGCGTGTGATTTGATATAAAACAAAGACAATGATGATAAAGAAGACAGGGATTGTTTCAGCGATAGTTTTTTTTGTGGTCTGTATTTTTTTCTGTCCGGATTGCGTCTATTCTGCACAAAGCGCAGCAGATATGTTCCAGGATGCGAACAGGGCATATGTCGGGCTTTCAAGGGATGCGTCAAAGAGAAAACTCCGTTCAAACTGGATGGATGTAATCCGCAAATATGCCAGTGTGGAAAAGACCCGACCCAAGGCCTCCTTTGCCCCGCGGGCCATGTATATGGAGGGGAAACTCTATGAGCAGCTTTACGGGTACTCTGGCATAAAGGCGGACCTGAAACACGCTGTAAAGGCCTTTGTTGACCTCAGACACCGATACCCAGGGAGCAATCTGGCGGACGATGCCCTGTACCGGGCGGCCCGGATATATCATAAAAGGCTGGGTGATGAGGCAAAGGCCTATGACCTTTACACCGAGGTAATCACTGCCTTTCCTCATGGTGATATGGGGCAGAGTGCCACAGAGGGCCTCAATTCCCTTCACTTGAAGAAGAAACGCAAAGATACAAAGATCGGTGATCTCATTTTGGTAAAAAAGATACGTCAGTGGTCCAATAAGGATTATACTCGTGTGGTTGTTGATCTTGATAATGATGTATCCTTCAATACCTTTATCCTGCCGCCGGACAAAAAGGCCGATAAGCCGCATCGTCTGGTGGTTGACCTGAACCATACGAGAACATTGCCTGGATTTTGGTACAAAAGAAAGGTCAATGACGGTATACTTTCAGATATACGTGTCTGCCAGAATACAAAAGACCGGGTTCGTCTGGTGCTTGATCTTTCAGAAAAACCCCGTTACCAGGCCTTTCCCCTGGAAGATCCGTCCCGGATCGTCATAGACCTCAATGCAGGGGACAAAAAAACCGCCCGGGCTGCTGTTCCATCTGATAACGGGATCAAAAAGGTGAGGTCCGGGGTTCCGTCAATGATGAAGGGGGATGTGCCGTCGATCGCCAGACAGCTCTCCCTCAAGGTCTCCTGCATTGTTATTGATCCGGGACATGGCGGCAAGGATCCCGGTGCAATTGGTCCCAGGGGGGTTATGGAAAAGGATATCACCCTTGAGATCAGCCGGCTTCTGGCAAAAAGGCTCAAGGCAAAAGGATACCGGGTCTTTCTTACAAGAAACTCTGATTGCTTTGTGCCGCTGGAAGAGAGGACCGCCATTGCAAACCGGAAAAAGGCGGATCTGTTTCTATCCATCCATATCAATGCCAATTCCACCCATTCCGTGAGGGGAATAGAGACCTTTTTTCTGAATCTTACCACGGACGCATCTGCCATTCAGGTGGCGGCCCGGGAAAATGCAACCAACTCCAAGTCGCTCAGCGATCTTCAGCTTATCCTGAATGATCTTATGCTCAACTCCAAGATCAATGAATCATCCAGGTTTGCAAGCAGTGTACAGACAAGCCTGATGAAGTCCGTGAAGGGCATCGGATACGCGGGCCGTGATCTGGGGGTGAGACAGGCGCCTTTTTATGTGCTCCTGGGGGCACAGATGCCCTCTATCCTGCTGGAACTCGGGTTTATTACAAATCCAAAGGACTGTGCACTCCTGAGAAAGGGCTATTACCAGAAAAACCTGGCAGACGCGATATCCCGGGGCATTAATGACTATGTTAAGGGTACCACCTATGTATATGACGGGAGGAAAAAATGAAAAGAGTCATACCCATACTGATCATGGTGATGACCGCTTTTCCGCTTTGGGCGGGATTCGGACTGAGTAATGTGGTGACAAAAGAGATACGCCCGCCATCCCCGGCTGCTTCCAAGACCACAACAAAGCCAAAGACAGCATTGCATACAAAAGAGGTGTTTTATCCCTACACCATCCATACTGCCTCATGGCAGGCATCAGCGTTGGCCGAAAAGGACATGAAGACCAAATCGGGGCAGATAAAAGATCTTTTTATAACCCAAATAGATATGGGTGCTTCCGGGGTGTGGTTTCGTGTGGACTGCGGGTGTTTTTCCACCATCAAGGATGCGGTTTCAAGGCTTCAGGCGCTGCGAAAGGCAGGGCTTGTTGAAAAGGATGCATGGGTGGGCTCCGGTGTGCCCTATACCATTGACCTGGGTACAAGTCGAACCATGAGCAATGCAGGGAGCCAAATCAATGCCCTGAAAAACAAAGGGGTAGATGCCTATATACTTAAAGAAAATAACCAACATTTTCGAATAGTTGCAGGCGCATATCCAGATATGATCAGTGCCAGGCCCTTTTACGATGTCTTGCACAAGCTGGGGTTGGATCCCAGAATAGTCAAGAGATGATCCCGACGGACGCCTTTTTGGAGTATATGATTGCGGAGAGGTCTGTGAGCGAGAATACCCTTCAGGCCTATGCAAGGGATCTTGCAGTTTTTTTTTCCTGGCTCAGTGCAGACAAGGATAAGAAATTCGATGAGGTGGACCCGGATACCCTCAATGAGTTCGTATGTTTTTTGAGGGATAAGGGACTGAAACCCTCCTCTGTGAATCGCAGGATTTCCACCCTGCGCCAGTTTTACAGGTTTCTCCTGGATGATGGTGTTGTCCGCCATAATCCTGCCCGTGATATCATAACCCCGGGAAACACGCGGACCCTTCCCAATTTTTTGACCATGGATGAGGTTGATCGTTTTCTTGAGGCCCCGGATGTGAGTTCTTCCCTGGGTATCAGGGACCGGGCCATGATCGAGGTGCTCTATGCAACCGGATTAAGGGTCTCAGAGCTTACCGGGCTGAATGTACATAATTTGAATATCCATACAGGTTATCTGATTACCCGGGGCAAGGGTGACAAAGAACGGATTGTCCCCATGGGTGAAAGAGCCAGCCATTGGGTCAATACCTATCTTTTGGAGGTAAGGCCGAAGATGAACCGGAAAAATACAGGGTCTCTTTTTCTTACAACAAGGGGTTCTGCCATGACCCGGCAGAATTTTTGGTACATGATCAAGAGATACGCACAAAAGGCGGGCATATACCGGACCATATCTCCCCATACCCTTCGGCATTCATTTGCCACCCATTTGCTTTCTGGCGGGGCCGATCTCAGAAGCCTTCAGATGATGCTCGGACATGCAGATATCTCCACCACGCAGATATATACCCATATTACCACTACCAGGCTCAAACAGGTTCACGAAAGATACCACCCAAGGGATTGAGATCCATGGATGTGATCACATCACATATCCAGGCGGATTTTGACGCATTCGGGTCCATGACTGCGGCAAGGATACTCTATCCGGGTGCTGTCCTGGTTTTTCCGGGCGCACAGGAAAGGGCCTTGAGGGAGTATATTGCATCTGAACATATTGATATTGCCAGGATCAGGGATATAAATATCGGTGATATCAGGAGACTCATTGTGGTGGATACCAGACAGGTATCCAGGATAGGGCCTTTTTCCAGCGTGGTGGAAAAAGGGGATGCAGATGTGGTTATTTTTGATCACCATCCATCTTCTGATGATGATTTTCATGGTGACCATGAAATCGTACAGGAGATGGGATCAAATACCGCCCTGATGGTGGGGAGATTGAAAGAAACGGGCCTTGTCCCATCACCTGTGGATGCAACCATCATGGCCATGGGTATATTTGAGGATACAGGGTTTCTGCTCTTTCCATCCACAACCCCGGATGACTGCAGGGCATTGGCGGATCTTATCTCATGGGGCGCGGATCTTGACCGTGTGGCAAGGGCCATATCAAGGGAAATAGGACCTGAACAGATAGATCTCCTGGACCAGATGGTCAAGAACGCCTGGACTTTTCAGGTCCAGGGTATAGAGGTGCTGGTGAGTTTCTGTTCCACTCCCTCCTATGTCGAGGATCTGGCCATGCTGGTACACAAGATGAGGGGTATGTATGAGGTTGATGCCATGTTTGTGCTGTCTCGCATGGGGGAACGTATCTACCTTGTTGCCAGAAGCAGCGTGTCTCAGCTGGATGCACGTGCGGTTGCCGCAGGATTTGGCGGGGCCGGTCATCCAACCGCGGCCGCGGCATCCATCAGAGATCTTTGTATTGAACGAAACATGGATACCCTTGTGCGATACATCAGGAAAGAGACAATGCCGCGCATTACGGCCAGAGATATCATGACCTTTCCGATCAAAACACTGTCTGAAGATGCATCCATTGATGAGGCGGGTGAGGTGCTTAACCGGTACAATATCAATGCGCTTTGCGTGTTTTCCAGGGACACACAGGTTGCAGGTATCATCTCCAGGCAGGTGGTTACAAGGGCACAGGGGCATAAACTGGGCCGGGAAAGGGTGGGGGATTATATGGTCAGTGATCTGGTATGCGTCTCTCCGGATGCCCCTGTTGCCAGGATACGTTCCCTTATTATAGATTCAAGCCAGCGTCTTTTGCCGGTTATAAACGAGACCGGTCCGATAGGGGTAATAACCAGGACAGATCTTATGATGGTCATGCACGAGAAGATGTCCGGCATGGAGAATGTCGGGCAGGCCTCCACCCATCCCAAGGTTATAGATAATTTGCTGCAGGAGCGGCTGCCCGCCGATCTCTATGCGCAGCTCAAAAAGGCAGGTGTCCTGGCCGAGTCCATGGGGTACCGTATCTATCTTGTCGGAGGCATTGTCCGGGATATGGTGATGCGTATAGACAATTTGGACGTGGACCTGGTGGTGGAGGGATCCGGTATTGAGTTTGCCCTAAGGCTTGCCAGTGAGATCGGGGCACGGGTTGCAACCCATGAGAAATACAAGACCGCGGTCATTACCCTGCCCAATGGCAGGCACCTGGATGTGGCTACAGCGCGCGTGGAATATTACAATGGTCCTGGTGAATTCCCTGTGGTGGAGGAATCGACCCTGAAGCTCGATCTTTACCGAAGGGATTTTACCATCAACACCATGGCGGTGAGTCTTTTACCAGATCAGTTTGGCCGACTCATTGATTTTTTCGGTGCGATCAGGGACATCAAGGAAAAGAGGATAAGGGTGTTGCATTCACTGAGTTTTGTCGAGGATCCGTCAAGGATACTCCGGGCCGTTCGTTTTGAGAAGCGTCTGGGTTTCATTTTGGGCAAACAGACACGGTCCATGGTGCAGTCCGCAGTAAAGGCGGGTTTTCTTTCAAGGGTGTCGGGCCGGCGTATATCCCATGAGATGCAGCAGATTTTTTGCGAAGATGACCCCTCAGGGCCGATGAACAGGCTTGATCACTTGGGTATACTGTCCTCCATCCATCCTGACTTGTCCTTCAGACCGGCCACCATGGATCTCTTTGGCCGTGCCCGACAGACACTGTCATGGTTTTCTCTACTCTATACACATGAGGATGTCCGGACGTGGTATGTATATCTCCTGGCGCTTTTTGATTCCATGAGGCACCAAAAGGCCGTTTCTGTATGCTCTGACCTGGGAATGTCTCCTGAACAAACAGACAGAATACTTTTGTCAAAACGGCAGGTAAACGTGATTCTCAAAGGGTTTGCCGCCAATCCGGACAAGGGACCGTCATGGGTCCTGAAGGCCCTGAAGGCAATGCCCATGGAGGTCATTCTCTTTTCCATGTCAAAGACAAAGAGTCCAGGTGTAAGAGAAAAAATTTCATCCTATATTACCACTTGGCGTTATTACAGGACACCTGTGACCGGCATGGATCTTATCTCTATTGGTTTTGTCCAGGGCAGCCATCTGGGTGACTGTCTCAGATTGATAAAGGACAAGGGCCTTGATGGAGAAATAAGGGATTTTAACGAGGCCATGGAATTCGCAAGGGGGTTTTTGTGATGAATGGGGTGCGGGAATGACATTAATCCGCTCTTAGGGTTTAATTCCCCGCAGCTTGCTGCGAAAGGCCTATTCCCCTTAGGTAGCCGTTTACGGCTTGAAATTGGAAATTAGAAATTAGAAATTGGGGAAAAATGAAACGAGTTTACGAGCTGGATGTTTACAAACTGGCAGAAGCGTTATCAGATATGGTCTGGCACGATTTTGATAAGTGGAACAAAAAGGTTCAAGAACACTGTGGGCTATCAGATAATACGATCTTCCGACAGCATAGCCGCAAATATAGCGGAAGGCTATGGTCGGTATACTCCCGCTGAAAAACTCGGGCCAAAATTGAATGCGTTCGTCAACAGTACAAAGGCATAAAGGCCAACGTTCCAATTTCAACGTTCCGTGAACGGTTACAATAACAGGAACACCACCACAGTCATTCCCGCGAAGGCGGGAATCCAGTGTTCCAGATAATTCACGTTTCTGGACCCCCGCCTTCGCGGGGGTG
>JAYEKR010000022.1:0-6480 GCA_034661115.1 Thermodesulfobacteriota bacterium
AGATAAAGATTTTCTTCTGATGAGTTTTCGCAACCATGATTTGGTTTCTTCAAGTGAACGGCTACTATAGATAAAACTTTTTCCTGTCTCCCCAATTTCTAATTTCTAATTTCCAATTTCAAGCCGTTCACGGCTACCTGAATCAAAAGGCGATCCGGCAAAGGAGGATCTTCATATCCCTTGATCTTCTCCTGTATCTTTCACAAGGGAATCCGGCACAAGGGAATCCGGCACAAGGTGATCCGGCAGTTTCTTCTTTGTCTGAGCCCCCATATCCTTTAATCCCTGCGTGCGACTGACCAAATTGGCCCTGCCACTGACCAGGCGCCTGTGGGCCGTGGCATACGCATCCTGGGCACGGCCCAGGTGTTTGCTGATATCCTCAAGTGCCTCTACAAAGAGCACAAACTGATCGTAAAGAGCCCCTGCGGTTTGGGCTATTTTGAGGGCATTCCTGTCCTGGTACTCATAGCGCCACATATTTTCAATGGTCTTCAGAACAGGCAACAGGGTGGATGGACTCGTCAACACAATATGTTTTTTGAAGGCATCGTTAAAAAGCGAATCGTCCGCCTGCATGGCCGAGATAAAGGCGGGTTCCAGAGGAATGAACATGATAACAAAATCCAGCGAGTTTATATGGTCCAGGCGTTCATATCCCTTGTGGCTGAGCTCCTTTATATGCGTACGAATGGCATGGATATGATCGCGCATGGCATCCTGCCTTTCCTTGTCATTGTCACAGGAAAAATATCTTTCAAAGGCATTCAGAGAGAGCTTTGAATCGACGATAATGTCCCTTGCACGGGGCAGCCTTATAATCACGTCAGGCTGAAACCGTCTGTTGTTTTCATCCTTGAGGCTCACCTGTGTCTCAAATTCAATACCTTGTCTGAGGCCCGATTGTTCCAAAACCCTTTCCAGGACAATTTCCCCCCAGTCCCCCCTGATCTTTGAATCACCCTTGAGCGCATTGGTCAGGTTGATGGCCTCCTGCTGTATATGGTTGTTGAGCTCCTTCAATGTGTCTATCTGGCTGAAAAGCACGGCCCTATCCCTTGATTCATTATCATAGACATCTTCCACACGTTTTCTGAAGGTATTGATCTGCTCTCTCAAAGGGGAAAGGATCGTCTCAAGATCAGCCCTGCTGCTGTCTTTAAGGTGTCTTGTGGTCTCATCGAATACCCTGGAGGCAAGCTCATGGAATTCCAGCTTCATCTCGCGCCGGACCTCCCCCTGCATCTCTATCAGGTCCTGTGCATGCTGTTTGCCCTGTGCCGCCAAGATCTCTGCCTGCGCGAGCCTGCTCCTAAGATCATCGGAGACCCCTTTCTGTCGCTCAAGGTCACCCTGTTGAGCGGTTATCTCCTTCCTGAGCTTTGCCATACGCATTCTCTGTACAGCAACAAGGGTGGCAAGTCCTGTACAAAGGCCGGCCATTACATAAAACCATTCCATGATCGCACATGCTATCATTCACAGACAGGTAGAGCAATCACGATCCATTAAAACACAGGACATTTCTAAAGGGCTTTGACATCCATCAAACCAGGGCTTGACTTTTGTCCTGTATGGGGTAAATAGAGGCAGACGCAGTTGGGAATAAATTGGAAGCATCATAGACATGTCTTTTTCCGGAAGTCCTTCATGCACCATATTTTTCCTCTTTGCAGTACATACCATAAAGAGGTCTACATGAAATTCAAAGATTTTGATCTGGACAAAAACCTGGTTCGCGGCATAGAGGATGCCGGTTATGCCGAGTGCATGCCAGTCCAGGAGGCAACACTAAAACACAGCCTTTCCGGCAGGGATGTGGTGGTTCAGTCACAGACAGGAACAGGAAAGACAGCGGCATACCTTGCAACCATATTCCAAAACCTTGAAAGAGACAAAAAAAGACAGGCAATCATCATTGCACCCACACGGGAACTGGCAGCACAGATAGATGCAGAGGCAAGGACACTTGGACGCCATATGGGGTTCAAGACAGGATGTTTCTTTGGAGGGGTAGGATATGCCCCCCAGGAAAAACGTATAAAAGATGGCATTGACATCATTGTCGGAACACCGGGAAGGCTTATAGACCTGAACCAGTCGAGACGTCTGGGCTTTGATCGCATCTCCATGCTTGTCATTGACGAGGCGGACCGGATGTTTGATATGGGCTTCTGGCCCGATATCCGGCGAATGATCAAAAAGATGCCTCCATATTCAAAGAGACAGTCCATGCTTTTCAGCGCCACCCTTAACTATCGTGCCAGGGAACTCGCCTGGCAGTATATGAATAATCCCTTTGAAATCGAGATCTCCCCTGAAAAGGTTACAGTGGACAATATCCAGCAGGAGGTCTACCATGTGGGAAACGAGGAAAAGATGAGCCTTCTCCTCGGCATCCTGAAAAAAGAAGCCCCCAATAACGCCCTTATATTTACAAACACAAAGCGATTCGCCATGGAGGTGGCCCGAAGGCTGGAGGTCAATGGATACAGTTGCAGATACATCATTGGAGAGATGCCCCAGAAAAAAAGGATTGAGGTGATTGAAGACATGAAATCGGGCCGGGTCCCTATTTTGGTTGCCACCAATGTCGCATCGCGTGGTCTCCATATAGAAGACCTTGATCTGGTGATCAACTATGACCTTCCAGAAGACAGTGAAGACTATATCCACCGGATCGGGCGTACTGCACGTGCAGGAAAGTCAGGCAAGGCGATATCACTGGCCTGTGAACGATACTGTTATTCCCTTGAAGGCATAGAGTCCCTTATGGATATGAAAATTCCGGTTATGTGGGCAGATGACAGCTTTCTTGAAAAGGACCAGAGCCGTGGCAAAAGATATTCTTTTACCATGGATAGCCGGAAACGCCCTGAAAAAAGCCGCGCATCAACCAAACCTCATACCAAAGGACACCCCAAGGTCAGGAGAGAGGCGCATAAAAAAAACGCCAAACAACAGCGACTGGAATACTATGCGAAAAAATATGGGGACAAATTCAAATAACCCATACAAACTCAAGGTTTTACCCGCTGGACTTTTTTGTCCCTTAGGTGATAGCCTCTTTTGAGCATGTCCAGATTTTCGTGTGATGCAATCATACTCAATACCATTGATTTTATGGAATCAGACCGGATTGTCCATGCCCTTACAAAACAAAGGGGGCTGATCCATGCCATTGCAAAGGGGGCGAAAAGGAGTTCTGTACGTTTTCCAGGCACGCTGGAACCCTTTTGTGAGGTAAGGATGGAGGTTTTCTGCCGCAAGGGCATGGACCTGTTGCGGCTTGAGACGGCCAGCCTGAAACAGGCCAATCTTGGCCTAAGGGAGGATCTGGATCTCTTTGCCCATGCCAGTGTCCTGCTGGAACTGGTCATGAACAATGTCGGAACCATGGACCCCTGCCCTGAGACCTTTGAATGCCTCAGATTCGCCCTGACCTCCATGGAAAAAACCCAGCAGTGGTTTTCCCTGTGGAGCATATCTATCCTCGATCTTCTATCCACCATGGGTTATGCCCTGGACATGGGCGCTGTGCCATCTTTAAAAAAAGGGCTGGGCGCAGAATCGCTGATGTTTCTTGAAAAGGGGAGGCATCTCGGTCCGGAGATTCTTCCAAGGCTTTCAATAGGGACAAGATCCAAAAAAGAGGTAGAAATCTACCTCCTGTCCCTGTGTAATCAGATCTCTGAAAAACCGTTGAAATCCGTTGACTTTATCTCAAAGCTCACTGGCCTCGATCTACACGTCCATAAACGCAGGCATTATTAAAGCCGAAAAAGCTCACCTTTGCCTGAGCCATTCCATTGGATCCTGGGGTCGATCATGAAACCTCAACTCAAAATACAGCGTTGGAGTTGAAACATCCCCGCTCTGCCCGACAAGGGCGATAACCTCCCTTTCCCCGACCTCGCTGCCTCTTTTTTTAAAGGCCTCCTGAAGATGACCGTAAACGGAATAATATCCTCCACCATGATCAATAATCAGGGTGTATCCATAGGCAGGTATCCTGTCCACAAACACGATCCTGCCCGCGCAGACACTGTGAATCACAGCACCCTTTTTTGCCGCGAGATCGATTCCCCTTGAAACCTGCTCTACCTTGCCCACCTTAAAGGGTCCGAAGGTCTGTACGATATTTCCATCTACTGGCCAGGGCAGCCGCCCCTTTCTGCTCGATATCTCACTGAATATACTTGATCCTCTGTTCACGAAATCATCCATCCGCTGGTGGGCCGCCGGCAAGTTATTTGCTATGGATGCCGACAAAACCTGTTTTTCCCGTTCCAGGGCACCAAATCTTTTTTTCAGTTCCAAAACCCTTGTCTGCAGTCTGGCCCTGTCTTTTTCAAGCCCATCCAGCTCCTTGAGATATCCATTAAGGGCTTCCAGGTGAGTTCGGATTATAATGCCCAGATAACCGTAAAGCTCTGTATGACAGGGACGCATTGCCAGATCGCCAGGAAAAACACCCTTATACATACCTGTCCATCCATCTCTGAGGTCATTCTTTGATTTTCCGATGACCACCCGAAGTTTTTCTATTCGGTCCTCGCAGACCTGTATATCCGCGGAACATCCCCTGATCTGTACCCTGATACCCGCTATATCATCATGTATCCCATGCCTTGCGGTGCTGATCTCCACACGGTCACCCGCGCTTACAGGTAGATCCATGGCGAATAAAAGGCATAAACACAGGACCGGACACCACGGAGATTTAGACACCGGAACTATCTCTGATTGCAAGAAAGGTACTGAAAAAACCAATGACAAAGGAAAAACCAATGACCTGTCCAGCCAGGTTCCATCCAATAGATGCCGGACAGCCCGCAAAAACAGGGGCATGTCCATGCACATACATTATAACCCCGTTCGCCGCCACAATGGAGAGAACAGACGCCGCAAGGACATACAAGGATACCTCAATAAGGTACGGGGCAAAAACAAACCCCTTGTCTGCCCCCAGAAACGTCAGGATCCTGTTCTCTCGGGCATAGACGATCATATTGTTGCGCATGGACAAAAAAATAACCAGGCCCAGGGATATTACTGACAGCATAAAAACAAAGGCCCCGGCCCAGAATATCACGGGGTATGAATGGGCTATCGCTGTACTCATACCCCTGTTCCAGCGGACATCAGCGACAGCGGGAAACCCGCTGATCTCCCCGGCAAGGGTCTTTGGCATGGCCTGTTTTGAACATTCGATATCAAAGGCATCCGGAAGCACACCAGGGGCCAGATCCTCAACCAGGGGATTGTCCCTTCCAAGCCACTCTTTCATACGATCCAGTCCCTGGCTTGAGGAAACAAACTCAACCCCTGATACCCCGTCAATGGCCTTTATCCTGTATTCGAGATCCCGGAGGGCATCCGGGCTAAGATCTCCCTTGAGATATGCCAGCATGGAGATATCCGTCCACCCCTCAAGGGTTGATTGCCGGGCAAAATCCACCCCGTACAAAATCAGGCAAAACTGAAAAAGGACGAAAAAACAGGCTGTCAGGATAAATATAGATCTCCATGGACTACGGGTAAAGGCCCTTTCAAGGTGATGCCGTATGTGTCCTGACATTATCTTGATCCTCTGCCATCTGAAACCACCCTGCCCCTATCCATATGTATCACCCTGGCATATTCCATCAAGGGATCTCTATTATGAGAGACAATCAGAACAGTGGCCCCTCTCTGGTAAAATCGGTAAAGCAGGTTCATGACATAACGGCCCGTCTCTTCGTCAAGACTGCCCACTGGCTCATCCGCCAGGATGATATCAGGGTCATGAATAATCGCTCTGGCAAGGGCCAGACGTTTTTTTTCCCCACCGGAAAGGTTGCAGGCCTTTTCATACATCTTGTGCTGTAATCCAACCCATTTCAACACGGTCCATGTCCTTGACCGATTCCCCAGTTTGCATGCCTTTATCTCAAGGACAATCTCCACATTGTCCCGCACGCTCCAGTCTTCCATGAGCTGGTTATCCTGGAAGATATACCCAATGGAACGTCTTATGCCCTGAATATCGCCCGCATCAAGGGACGAGAGTGCCCTTCCCTGAACATGGATCTCTCCCTGTGAAGGTGTCACAAGGGAAAAAATCATATTCAAGAGGCTTGTCTTCCCAGCCCCGGTAGACCCGGTGATAAAACATATCTCACCCTTTTCCAGATGCATGCTGCAATCTTTGACCGCATACAGCACGTCATTATAGACCTTGGTGACATGTTCAAAAATGATCATTTTTATCCCGTATGAAAAACTTCAAAACAAAGACCCGATGGTCCGATTTTTTAAATATCTTATATGAAAAAAACCCCCTTGTCACGTGAAACATAGGGTCAGGCCCATGCGCCCTTTGTATGGAAACGGGCGACAAACAATCCATCGAGGTTGCCACTGCAGAATATCTTTTATCACAGCCGTTCACGGCTTGAAATTGGAAATTAGAAATTAGAAATTGGGGAGACAGGAATT
>JAYEKR010000023.1:0-6424 GCA_034661115.1 Thermodesulfobacteriota bacterium
CAAAAACACTGTGGGCTATCAGATAATACGATCTTCCGACAGCATAGCCGCAAATATAGCGGAAGGCTATGGTCGGTATACTCCCGTCACAGTCATTCCCGCGAAGGCGGGAATCCAGTGTTCCAGATAATTCACGTTTCTGGACCCCCGCCTTCGCGGGGGTGACGCGGAAAGCACGTTCCGTGAACGGTTACGATATTATATAGGGATTTAACTCTGCGTCTCTGCGGTGAGGCCTTTCCGGTCTCCGGTCTCCGGTCTCCGGTCTCCCGGTCTCCTGTCTCCTGTCCTCTGCGTCTCTGCGGTGAGGCCTTTCCGGTCTCCGGTCTCCGGTCTCCCGGTCTCCCTGCTCCCTGCTCCTCTGCGGTGAGGCCTTTTTTCAGATCAGGCTTGTGCTGAAATACCTTTCAGCCCTGTCTGCCAGGACCGTGGCGATAATCGTTTCATCACTGTGTTTTTCTGCCAGCTGGAGACTTGCCCACACATTCGCCCCTGATGAGGGGCCGACCAAAAGTCCGGCATTCCTGGCAAGCCTGCGACATGTATCCACCGCGTCATCGTCTGTGACCTCTATCACATCATCGATAAGGGAGGTATCCAGCACAGGAGGGATAAACCCGTCGCCTATCCCCTCTATGCGGTGGAGCCCTGGTTCATGCCCGAGCAGGGCGGATATATTTCGGGGTTCTACCGCCACGATGCGCGTTTCAGGGTTGCGTTCCTTTAAAAACCGGCCCACTCCGCCCAGAGTACCCCCGCTTCCCAGGCCGGAGACAAAAATATCCACGTGGTGCCTGAGCTGTGTCCAGATCTCAGGGCCGGTGGTCAGGTAATGCGTGAGGGGATTGTCCGGGTTTTCAAACTGCTGAGGTATAAAGACACGGTCTTGTTCCGCTTTGATCTGCTTTGCCTTTTTTATGGACCCTTCCAGTCTTTCATCGGCAGGGGTAAGTATGATCCTGGCCCCTAATGCCTTGATAATCTTCTGCCTCTCCATGCTCATATTCTCAGGCATGGTTATAATGACATCAAAGCCCAGCATGCCACCTACCAGGGCAATGCCTATACCGGTATTCCCCGAGGTGGGCTCCACGATAATATCCCCCTCCTTAAGACGGCCCTTGCGCAGGGCCTCTTCCAGCATGAACAGGGCCACACGGTCCTTTATGCTCCCACCCGGGTTAAGATGTTCCGCCTTGGCGAATATGTTGGATCCAAACGCGGACTTCAGGCATACAATGGGGGTGTTTCCTATCTGGTCAAGGACATTCTTTGAAAACATCTGTTACTCCATTTTTTTGGTGACCGTTCACGCTTACTCCAATCTTGATGCTACCAGCAGGTATCCACATTGCCCGGATGATGTCAAGGCCGAAGCATCTCCCATCGTTTTTCCATGGCATCGATGGTGTCATTGTTTACGCCGAATGCTCCGGGATATATCTTTTTACGCTTAAAGGAATGGAAATCTGTACCTCCGGTTGCAATAAGGTCCAGATCTTTTGCAATTTCAAGGTAGAGGCGTTTCTGCGCCCTGGTATGCTCGGGATAATAGACCTCGATACCTTGAAGGCCCTGCCCTGCCAGTTCCTTGACCAGGGCGTTCAACTCATGGTCTTCGAGCCCCAAAGTAAAGGGATGCGCAAGCACGCTGATCCCTCCATAGGCCCTTATCATCTCAATGGCCCGGGTCCTGGTCATCTCTTCCTTTTCCACGTAGGCGGGCCTTGATTTGGCCAGATACCTGGAAAATGCCTCGTTCATGTCCCTGACATATCCTTTTGCCACAAGGACCTTTGCGATATGGGGCCTGCCTGTCTGTGCCCTGCCGGCAATCTCGGCAACCTCGGATGCCTCTATATCCATACCCAGATCCTTTAATTTTGAGATTATAAGGGGAAGTCGTTTTTTACGGCCCGCCTGAACCCCTGAGAGATCACCTTCCATACCACGTGGGTATTCAGGGAAATAGCCCAGTAGATGCATGGTGCCGGGGGTGCATTGCGCACTTATCTCAAGACCGTTTATAACACGTATATTCCCTGGTGCTGCACAGGCCTCGCTGAGACCAGAGAGTGTATCATGGTCTGTAATGGCAAGGGTCTTGATCCCCCTTGACTCTGCCAGGGACACTATTTTTTCCGGGGTTAGATCCCCGTCCGAGGCAGTGGTATGGAGATGGAGGTCAGCGTTTATAGCAAGAGTCACCCTGGTTCCGGAATCTTTGCCTCAAGCACCTGGGATATCTTTTTTTTGAGCTCTGTAAGATCGGAGGACTTGACCACATATGCATCAGCTGCAATGGATTTGATATCCACCTTGTAGCTGCCATAGGCACTGCACAGGATTACCGGGAGATTGTAGTATGTATTCCTGATCTCCTGAAGGATATCGAGCCCGTTGGAATTGACCATCTTGATATCAAGAACCACGACATCGGGGCTTTCTTTTTCTATACATTCACCAATGCCCGTGCCGTCGGAGGCCAGGGCAACATCATACCCTTCTTCTTCCAGCTCTTCTGCATAGAGAAGCCGGATATGTTTTTCATCATCCACCACAAGAATTTTAGACATGTTTGCCTCCTTTTAAGCCTGATCCCACCTGTCCACAAGATATGGCTTGGTCTCTTCAAATACCTGGCACATATCCTCCAGAAACTCCTCTGCCTGCTGTATGGACATACCCTCGGTCTTGTTTACAAAGGAAAGGGTCATGCCGTAATACAGCGGGATTAAGGCATCGATCGCCTTATCTATGTCCACGGTCTGCTTCTTGCTGCACAGGGCAAAGTCAAAGAGTATCTTTGCCCACACAGCAGTGGGCATCTCGAACCGATCCATATCAAGGGATGCTATCTCCCTGATCTTCTGCAGGCTCTCTCCTGAAAATATGACCTTGTATATATCCCAGTACGTGCTGAAGCCTTTTCTGAATTTTTCATAGAGCTTTTCCTTTGTCACGGTTACAGGAGGGGGCATCTCCACCTCTCCCAGGCCAAAACCAAAGATCGCAGTCGGCTTGCTCCAGCGGGTCTTTTCCCAGTGCTCATGGTATTCGTCCATGAGTTTGAATATGGTTCCGACCACCTGCCTGAACATAGGTCCAAGGTCCGATGCGGGATCTTTTGGCTTATGCACCTTGGGTCTGCCCATAAAGGTCTGGCATATGGGAATACCCTCGTTCATCGCAACGGTGGTCATCCATATATCAATACCAAAAAGACTCACATCCTCATCCCACAACTTGCTCCTGGTATAGAGCTCTGCAAGACGGCCGGAAAAACCGAAATCTCCGCCTATAGGTTGCCTCACGCGTCTTCCATAAAGACACCGGGTAAAGGGATATGCAATATTATTGGTGATGGTCCCGTCATATTTATGCCGCACATACAGTGGCGTCACATAACCAAAATCATTAAACAGGGGCTCCCCGAGATTCTTTATCCATCGCGGGGTGATGCTCTTGAGGTCCGCGTCCACGACCACGATGGCCCTGGCCTCAAGCTCAACCACCTTTTTAAAAAGGTTCCTGAAATTGTTTCCCTTTCCTTTGACCCCCTCAGGGGTGGAGATATACATCTTCGGGATTGCGCCGGTATCCGCATTCATGAAGACATCTCTAGTGCCGTCCGTGCTGTTATTGTCGCAATTGATGATAACAGAATCCATGTTGCCGAAATATTCCTTCAGCCCGAGCGCGGCCTGTTGTGTCGGATAGGCGATCAGATCGGCCTCGTTATACGATGGTATACCTACAACGATATCCGCCTTTTTGATCCCGTCGGGGTTTTCTTCATAGGCTTTCATATCATTCTCCTGCAATACATTATAATGCTATTCTTTTATATTCTCTTATATCTAATACCCAATAGCAACCATTATCTAATACCCAATAGCAACCATAAAATGGTCCCTTGATTTTTGAATCCATATATGTAATCTTTTTTTGTCCTAATGAATGATAATAATGAAAAACCTGTAATTGTCCAGAGCGACGGCAGTATCCTTCTTGAAGTCATGTGCAGAGGATATGAAGAGGCAAGGGATGCAATCCTCGGCTTTGCTGAGCTGATAAAATCCCCGGAGTATATCCATACCTATCGGATCACCCCGCTGAGCATCTGGAATGCCGCTGCCACAGGCATGGAATACAGCCGGGTAATGGAAATCCTGAACCGATATTCACGCTATGACCTGCCCAAAGGGGTTATATTTCATATCAAGGACGCATTTGACCGGTGGGGTGTAATCCGTTTGACCAAACATGACTCCGGCCGGCTCATGGTCTCCCTGAAAAGCAAGACCATCCTGGATGATCTTGTATCCAGGCCGGCCATCGGCGCAATGGTCATTGAAGAAAAAGGACCGGATTACTTCTTTATCTCCCCGGACAAGAGGGGGGTATTCAAACACCTGTGCATAAAAAACGGGTATCCCGTGAATGATCTGGTGGGTTATGAGCCCGGTGAACCCCTTGAGATACAGACGAGAGACATGACCATATCTGGTGAAGCCTTTGTGTCAAGGGAATATCAGGAGGAGGCCTGTGATCATTTCTGGGCAAAAGGATCATCCAGGGGAGGCCAGGGCATCGTGATCCTGCCCTGCGGTTCGGGCAAGACCATTGTCGGGATGGGGATCATGGCACGTGCACAGACCTATACCCTTATCTTATGCACAAATGTGTCTGCGGTTCACCAGTGGATACAGGAACTCCTGGACAAAACCACGCTTAAAAAAGAAGATATAGGCGAGTATACAGGGGCAAAAAAGGAGATCCGGCCGGTCACGGTCAGCACCTACCAGATTCTGACCTACAGAAAATCGAAACATGGCCCTTTTAAACATATGCAGCTGATAGATGCCCTGAATTGGGGACTTCTTATCTATGACGAGGTACATGTACTCCCTGCTCCGGTATTTCGCGCCACCACGCAGATTCAGACCAAAAGACGCCTTGGGCTTACCGCCACATTAATCCGTGAGGATGGACTGGAAAAAGACACCTTTTCCCTGGTCGGCCCCAAATGCTATGATGTCCCATGGAAACAGCTGGAACAAAAAGGTTTTATCGCTCAGGCCGTATGCATAGAGATTCGTATCCCACTGAGCGCTGAAGACACGGAGACGTATGTCCTGTCAGGAGACCGGGCACGGTTTCGTATTGCATCGGAGAATCAGTACAAAGACATTGTGGCGGATGAACTCATCCGTTCTCATCCAGGTGAATCCATCCTCGTAATAGGCCAGTACATAAAACAGCTCAAGAGGATATCCGCTGCACTGGATGCGCCAATGATTACCGGATCCACACCTGAGTCATCCAGGGACCGGCTCTATACCGCCTTCAGAAAAGGGCATATACCGGTGCTGGTTGTATCAAAGGTTGCCAATTTCGCCATTGATCTTCCTGATGCCTCTGTAGCCATACAGATCTCCGGCACCTTCGGGTCCAGGCAGGAAGAGGCCCAGCGGCTTGGACGCATCCTGCGACCCAAACAGCGTATGTCAACCTTTTATACCCTTGTCAGCCAGAGAACAGCAGAGGAGACGTTTGCCCACAAGCGACAGATCTTCCTCGCGGAACAGGGCTATAAGTACCGCATAGAGGAGCGCTCCCGGGATGATCTCGAATAACAATTTTGTGGCCGGGATACCTGTATATATGCGGGATATCATCTCCAGCAACATCCTGGGGAGGCCGACAAACCAGGAGAAACTCTCAGACGCGCTCCATGACGCCCCAAGACTGAAAGACCTGGTGAACAAACTCTGCGACGAGGAAAGGCAGGTCCTTATGGACCTCCTGGAGCTCGGGGGAGAGGTATCCTGGGACAAACTCGTCCATATGTATAAAGACCTCAATGGATTAAAGGCAAGGCTTTCAAGGATGGGAGGCCAGGGCATTGTCTTTCAGAAAGGTCTCGGTGCCAGAGATCCGATAATTGTATTGCCGTCTCTGGAGACACCCCTGAGGGGATATATGGAGACACATTTCAGACCCCATGAACCCGTATCATGGAAAACACCAAAGCATCTGAGCATCTGGCCGCATATCACGCTGGTCAATGCAATCCATTCCCGGCAAATCCGGTGCAGATCAACAATGGAACCCTTTAAAAAGGGCTGGGAAATGCTTAAAAAACGTCTGGGCGAAACACAGGACACACAGAGTATCTATTGGGAGCTTGTATCCCTTGGATGCCTCAAGTCATCACATGGCAGGGTAGTCCCGCTTGATGGTCCCTGTAAAGACCTTGCCGCAAATGGTGGCGACTTTCTTTGTATATGGCGTTTCCTGGAGACCCTGAGGCCCTTCACGTGTCTTGAATATGATATCCTTAACACTCTGGGAATGCAGGGCATGAAAAAGGACGCTTTTTCCCGCATACTCTTCCTTCGTCTGCTGGGCTATGCATCGG